>NZ_AUCT01000009.1 GCF_000429905.1 Desulfatibacillum aliphaticivorans DSM 15576
CGAGACTTTGCCATGATCCTGCATCAGCCGCTTCTTCCAGTAATAAAACTGATGGAGCTTGAGACCGTGTTTTTGGCAATAGGCTTTTTGCGTAAGGCCGCTCTGGCGGCATCGGGCGAGGTGATGCTCCCAGAACCGACGTTTGGCTTTGGGATCGGACAGGTCTTGGCTTGGTGCGAAAAAACGATCTTCTCGGCTCTTCGTCGGATAAATTGCTTCTTGTGACATGGAATCTCCTTTCAAAAGATGGAAATTCTTATGCCACATCCCAACCACCCCGTGAAGATGCGGTTGTTTAGACGGTTACCGAAAAAATCACTCATCTTTTCTCCGGGGAGTTTTACGGCGAGCACGTCAGCCAAGCCCTTGGCGCACATGACCGCCGCGTAGACCCCGACCGGAGGCATCTTCCCGTATCCGGGACGCAAATCCGCCAAGACCTGTTCGCCAATCGTAAGTTTGTGGACCCTCTGGTTTATAGGGATTTAATAACCTGGGTGTGCTTTATGGGCGCGCCCTCCACGGGCAAGACCACCCTGGTCCAGGCCCTGGCCGAAAAATATCAGACCGTATTCATGACCGAGTACGGCGGGGAATACTGGAGGGAAAACCATGTGGACCGCCGCATTACCCTGGATCAATTCGAGGAAATCCCCCTGGAGCACATGCGCCGGGAGGACGTTCTCGTTCAGGACGCCAATCAGTACCTTTTTTGCGACACCTGCCCCATAACCACCTACGTGTTCGCCAAGGATTACCACGGCGAGGCCGGCCCTGTGCTGGAAAAGGCGGCGCGCGATTCCCAAAGCCGGTACGACCTCTTTTTCCTGTGCGATACGGACATCCCCTACGCCGATACCTGGGATCGAAGCGGGGACGTAAAAAGGCGGTGGTTTCAAAACCAGATTATTGGAGACCTGGCCGAGCGGCGTTTACCGTATTTTGTCCTGCGGGGAAGCGTGGAAGAGCGAATCGCCCAGGTGGAGCATGTTTTAAGCCGGCACAAAAAGTTCGGAAACCTGACGGAGCTTTTTGCAGAGCCTTCAACCGAATAACTGCGGCGCGCCAATCTTCAAAGCCAAATCCACCCTTCCTTGCGGGCCAGTTCCTCGTTATCAGGAAAGCACACGTCGCCCATTAAAAAATTGCGCCCGGCTATAAGGCACAGGGCCGCGTCCAGGGCGTCCGCGTTTTTAACCAGCAATTCCAGATTTTCGGCCCCCTTCAATCGAGGAATAATTCCGTCCAGGATTTTCCGGCGGATATCCAGGCATTTTTGGCTTTTATCGTCCTTGTACCCGGAGGAGGGCAGGCCGTATTTGATAAGCACGGCTGCGGGATAGATTTCCCCGGCGCAGACCTTTTCCTGGTAATCCGGGGACCACGCCAAGGGGATGGGTTCTCCCGTCAACATCCGCAATTCCAGCAAAATTTCCAGGGCCGCATGGGCCGTGCGTGCAATTCGGTCCGCTCCTACGTCCAACGGCAGCTTGCCGATTTTTTTCCAGCAGAACCTGTCCGTATGCCTGCGGAAAAGGTCATTGGCCTTGCCGGGCAAGGGATCGCCCGCCTGATGATCGGCCAGTTCCTTGGCCAAAAGGGCGGGCCAGCCCAAAGGCGCGTCCATGGCCAGAAAAACCCGTTCCGCCTTTGCGACAGCGGCCGCCATGTCCTTGACCATTTCCGGGTTGCGGACCTCTACATGGTTGATTCGAAGGTCCGTCCCCTCGCATTCTCCGTATGCGACGCCGGTCCGGGTGTGCGCGGTGGCGCAATCTATGCCGATGATACAGGTTTTCATAATGGATTCATGAATAAAAAAAGGCCCCTGCAAGAGAGGCCTTTTGATTTTTATATATATCAGGAACTGCGTTTTACATAAGTTCCAGACAGTCCTTGGTGACGCTGTCGTCAAAGGCCACGGGGTAGCAGCCGTCAAAGCAAGCCTTGCAGAACATGGTTTCCGGCTCCGGCACGTTGGTGGATTCCAGAAGCCCGGGCAGGGACAGATAGTGCAGGGAATCCAGGCCCAGGTAGTCCCTTAATTCATCGATGCTCTTATCCGACGCCACCAGCTCGCCGCTGGAGGAAAAATCAATGCCGTAATGGCAGGGGAATTTGTGCGGCGGGCAGCTCACCCGCATATGCACTTCCTTGACGCCCAGATCGCGCAGAGCCTTGACCCTGGTCTTGGCGGTCGTGCCGCGGATGATGGAGTCTTCCACAATGATGATTCGTTTGCCTTCCAGCACGCTTTTGATGGGGTTCAGCTTCACCCGCACCCCGAAATCCCGCATGGTTTGGCTGGGCTGAATAAAGGTTCTGCCCACGTAGTGATTGCGGATCATGGCCATTTCAAAGGGCAGGGCGGAATGCTCCGCATAGCCTATGGCCGCGTAGTTGCCCGAGTCCGGAAAAGGCATGACCAGGTCGGCGTCTATATGGGACTCCCGGGCGAGTATCTGCCCCATGCGTTTGCGCATGCTGTATACGTTATGTCCGTAGATATTGCTGTCCGGGCGGGCGAAGTATATGAATTCGAATATGCAGAAGGATTTTTGTTTGGGCACGGGCATGTGGATGCTGCGGATGCCGTCCTTGCTGATGATGACGATCTCGCCCGGATCCAACTGGCGAACGAATTCCGCCTCCACCAGGTCCAGGGCGCAGGTTTCGGAAGCCAGCACGTAGTTTCCGTTATCCAGCTTGCCCAGGCAAAGAGGCCGGAACCCATTGGGGTCCTTAATGCCTATCATCTCTCCTTTGCTGGTGAGCAAAACAAAGGAATAGGCCCCCTTAATCTTTTCCACCGTTTTAAGCAAGGAGCCTTCGAAGCCCAGCTTCAGGTTTTTCACCAGAAGATGGAGAAAAATTTCCGTGTCCATGGTGGTTTGAAAAATTGAGCCGGTCTCTTCCAACTCTTTGCGCAGAATGTGGGCGTTCACCAAATTGCCGTTATGAGCCAGGGCGTAGGTGCGCATATTGTGCCTGACCACAAAAGGCTGGGTGTTGACAATATTGGAGCCGCCCGTGGTGGAGTACCGAACCTGGCCGATGGCGGTATCTCCCGGCAGGCTGGCTATGATGTCGTCGTCAAAAATGTCAGGCACCAGCCCCATAGCCTTATGGGCGTGGAGGGTTCCATCCTGATAAGAAGCTATTCCAGCGCTTTCCTGGCCCCTGTGCTGCAGGGCGTACAAGCCGAAATAGGTCAGTTTCGCCGCTTCCGGATGTCCGAAAACTCCAAAAACGCCGCATTCATCCCGGGGCTTTCCCGATTCTAACATTATCACCGCTCACTTTCCCAATCCTGGTTCTTCAGGCACGGGTAAACCGGGCGCCGGAGCGTCCGGCTTAAAAATTTGGGGGCGGCGCTAAAACGCACGCCGTGACGATCCCCCCGACAAACAAGTATTTATCCTGCGTGGTACTCCTGCAAGCAGCACACACCCAGGGTCTCCTCTTTCATGGAGGCGATGCCTTCGCACATGGCCAAGGCGCCCGGCACGGTGGTTGTATAAGGCACTCCAAATCTCAGGGCGGCCCGGCGGATCTTGTATCCGTCCCTGGTGGAGCGCTCTCCCACGCCGGTGTTTATGATCAGGTGGATCTCCTGATTCTTGACGGCGTCCACAACATGAGGCCGGATTCCCTCGGACACCTTGGATATCATCTTGTTCTCCACCCCGTGGGACGTGAGAAACTCAGAAGTCCCCCGGGTGGCTATAATGGTGTATCCCAGCTGCTTGAGATTGCGCATGGGCTCCAGGATTTTTTCCTTGTCCGAGTCCATGACGCTGCAAAAAATCGTGCCTTCCTCCGGGAGGTTCTGGCGTCCGCCCAACTGCGCCTTGGCGAAAGCAGGACCGAAGGTCCGATCCACGCCCATGACCTCGCCGGTGGATTTCATCTCGGGCCCCAACAAGGTGTCCACTCCCGGGAACCGGTCAAACGGGAAGACCGCTTCCTTGACCGATACATACTCGGGGATGACCTCTCCGGTAATGCCCAGATCCGCGAGTTTGCGCCCCAGCATGACCTTGGTGGCTATCTTGGCCCAGGGCACGCCGGTCGCTTTGCTCACAAAGGGTACGGTCCGGGACGCACGAGGGTTGACCTCGATGACGAAAAGTTCTTCATCCTTGACTGCATACTGGATGTTCATGAGCCCGATGACGTTCAGTTCTTTGGCAAGGGCCTGGGTGGCGGTGCGGATTTGATTCTTGATGTTTTCGGAAAGGCTTTTGGGAGGCAGGACGCAGGCGGAATCTCCGGAATGGATGCCCGCTTCCTCGATATGCTCCATAATGCCCGCCACAATGGTGGTTTCGCCGTCGCACACGGCGTCCACGTCCACTTCCACGGCGTTTTCCAAAAACTTGTCTATCAGAACCGGATGCCCTTCGCTGGCTACGATGGCCTCCCGGGCGAATTCCTCCAAAGCTGAGGAGTCGTAAACGATCTTCATGGCCCGGCCGCCCAGCACAAAGGAGGGCCTCACAATCACAGGATAGCCGATTTCCTCGGCAATGGCCAGGGTTCCGGGAATGTCCATGGCGGTGCCGTTTTCCGGCTGCACAAGGCCCAGTTTTTTTAACATGACCTTGAACAATTCCCTGTCCTCGGCCCGGTCGATGCTCTCGGGCTGAGTTCCTATAATGGGCACGCCGGCCTTGTTAATGGCCGTGGCGATGTTTAAGGGAGTCTGGCCGCCGAACTGGACGATCACGCCCGCGGGCTTTTCCGATTCCGCAATATGCAGCACGTCCTCCGCGGTCAAAGGCTCAAAATAGAGCTTGTCCGAGGTGTCGTAGTCCGTACTGACCGTTTCCGGGTTGGAGTTGACCATGATGCTTTCCACCCCTTCCTCGCGCAGGGCGAAGGAAGCGTGCACGCAGCAATAGTCGAATTCAATGCCCTGGCCGATCCGGTTGGGCCCGCCGCCCAGGATCATGACCTTTTTGCGGTCCGAAATCCTGGCTTCGTCCTCTTCCTCGTAAGTGGAATAATAGTACGGCGTGGCCGCCTCGAATTCCGCGGCGCAGGTGTCCACCAGTTTGTACACCGGCCGGACGCCTTTTTCGTACCGCTTGGCCCGGACGGTTTCTTCATCCGATCCGGTCAGGAAGGCGATCTGCTTGTCGGAAAAGCCGAAGCGTTTGGCTTCCAGCAGCGCGTCCTCATCCATATCCAGCCCGGCGCCCGCGATCTTCTTTTCCATCTCCAGGATGGTGGACAAATGATACAGGAACCAAGGATCGATCTTGGTCAGCTCGTGGATTTCCTCCAGAGGCATGCCGGACTCCATGGCGTACCTCAAATAGAACATCCGCTGGGAGTTGGGAACCGCCAGCCTCTGCCGCATTTCCTGCGGGTCTGGAAATACTCCGTTGCAATAGGCGTCCTTGCCGTCCGCGCCGAATCCGAATCGCCCGATTTCCAGGCTTCGCAGGCCTTTTTGCAGGGCTTCGGTAAAGGTTCTGCCTATGGCCATGGTTTCGCCCACGGACTTCATGGAGGTGGTGAGCAAGTCCTCGGTTTCCGGGAATTTTTCAAAGGTCCACCTGGGGATTTTCACCACGCAGTAGTCCAGGGTGGGCTCGAAAGAGGCCTTGGTTTCCTTGGTGATGTCGTTGGGGATTTCATCCAGGGTGTATCCCACGGCCAGCTTGGCGGCGATTTTTGCAATGGGAAAGCCCGTGGCCTTGGAGGCCAAGGCGCTGGACCGGGACACCCGGGGGTTCATCTCGATGACGATCATGTCCCCGTTTTCCGGGTTAATGGCGAACTGGACGTTGGAGCCGCCCGTATCCACGCCGATTTCGCGCATGACAGCCAGGGTGGCGTCCCGCATGATCTGGTATTGCTTATCCGTCAGGGTCTGGGCCGGCGCCACGGTAATGGAATCCCCGGTATGTACGCCCATGGGGTCCATGTTTTCGATGCTGCAGATAATGACCACGTTGTCGGCCTTATCCCGCATGACCTCCAGCTCGAATTCCTTCCAGCCCAGCACGGATTGCTCCAGCATGACCTGATGGATCAGGCTGGCGTCCAGGCCGCTCTTCACAAAGACGTCCAGGTCTTCTACGTTATAGGCTATGCCGCCGCCGGTGCCGCCCAGGGTGTAGCTGGGGCGGATGATGATGGGAAAGCCGATGTCCTTGGCTGCCTTCCGGGCTTCTTCCAAAGTGTGGACGATTTCGCTCTGGGGAACGCTCAGGCCGATGTTCTCCATGGCTGTGCGAAAAAGCTCCCGGTCCTCCGCTTTTTCAATCACTTCCACCCGGGCGCCGATCATCTCCACGCCGTATTTTTCCAGCACGCCTCGTTTGGCCACCTCAATGGCCGTGTTCAGGCCGGTCTGGCCGCCCAAAGTAGGCAGCAAGGCGTCGGGGCGCTCCTTGGCGATGATTTTCTCCACGGCGTCGGGGGTCACGGGCTCCACGTAGGTGCGATCCGCGGTTTCCGGGTCGGTCATGATGGTGGCGGGATTGGAGTTCACCAGGACGACTTCGTAGCCCTCTTCCTTCAGGGCCTTGCACGCCTGGGTTCCCGAGTAGTCGAACTCGCAGGCCTGACCTATGATAATGGGGCCTGCGCCAATGATAAGAATCTTTTTAATATCGGTTCTCTTGGGCATTATTTCATTAACCCCACAAATTCCTTAAACAAGTAATGGGCGTCATGAGGGCCGGGCGAGGCCTCGGGATGGTACTGCACGGAAAAAACCGGCAACTTGTTATGCCGGATGCCTTCCACTGTGTTGTCATTGAGATTGATGTGCGTCACCGTGGCCTCTCCCTTTGGCAGGGAGTCGAAATCCACGGAAAAGCCGTGATTCTGGCTGGTGATCTCAATGGCGCCCGTCGGCAAGTACTTCACCGGCTGGTTGATGCCCCTGTGTCCGAATTTCATCTTATACGTCTTGCCGCCGAGAGCCAGGCCAAGCAACTGGTTGCCCAGGCATATGCCGAACAACGGCTTGTAGCCGATCAACGGTTGAATGTTCTTCACCGCGTACTTGAGCGGCTCCGGGTCGCCCGGGCCGTTGCTTAAAAACACGCCGTCCGGGTTCATGGCCTTGACTTCATCCGCCGTCGTGGAGGCGGGAACCACAAATACCTCGCAGCCCAGGCCTTCCAGGCAGCGCAGGATGTTGTACTTGATGCCGTAGTCAAAGGCGACCACGCAATGCTTGTCCCCGCGATGACGCCAGATTTTCGGCTGCTGCCATTCGTTTTCCGTGACCGCTTCCACCTTGCCGTCAACCCATCTGTAGGGCCTGTCCGTGGTTACGCCGGTCACCAGATCCGACCCCGCCATGGACGGAATGGCCCGGGCCTTGGCCGCCAAAGATTCGGGATCAAGATCCCGGGTGGATATCATGGCGCGCATGGCGCCTTTGCTGCGTATATGCCGGGTGAGCGCACGGGTGTCGAAATCATGCACACCCAGAACCCCCTGGCTTTGCAAATAATCGGCCAGGCTTCGGAGCGAAGTGAAATTGCTGGGATATGGCTGGTATTGTCGGAGAAGAAAGGCTGCAACCTGGATGCGGTTTGATTCCACATCCTCGTCATTGATTCCATAGTTGCCAATCAGGGGGTAGGTCATGGTCACCATCTGCCCCCGGTAGGAGGGGTCGGTAAGCACCTCCTGGTAACCGCTCATGCCCGTGTTAAACACCACCTCGCCCTGGGCTTCCCCAGAGCCGGTGAATGAGCGGCACTTGAACGTCCGGCCATCTTCTAAAGCCAGCAAGGCTTTCATGTATGATCCTCGTTGCTCAATTCATTGCGAATGATCGCAATCTACAATCCATTAGTATTACTTAATATTTTCCTAACGCGGAAAAAGCGTCGGATTCCGCATATCATACCCACGGTTTTTATCAACCTGTTTTTCCCGGTTTTCAGGGGGGAAAGTCCGGTTGCATCCGCTTCTCCTTTTTCATGGAAAAATGCAACGGACCCATTTTGATATTCAAATATCATACCATATATAGGTCGGCCGGTCTCACCATTTTTAAAATGCGCACGGAAGCCCCATACGTCCAGAGGCCCTCTTGGACTTTTCAATAGTTTTCCCTCAGTTTATTCTTTTCATCCCGGATTGTGTTAACGTTCAAGAAACTGTTAAGGCTATCCCGATAGCTCCCTTTGCTGGACGGCCAACAGGATGGTTTCAGCAAAATGGGAGAATGATGGGGAGCCAGGAAAGCACTTCCTTCCGTTTCTTCAGAAATAAAGATACGGCACGTTTAAGGCAATGCCGCCTGAGGTTAATAGCCATTGCGGCAAGTTAACCGGTCAAGTCTAAAACTTTTTAATCCGATGGAGTAACTGATCGCGATGGTTTTTAAACCCCTTATTGGGACCGAGGCCGATTGCCAATGAGTTTGAAACATTTTGTCATGAATAATTTCAGTTGCACCGGTTCGACTAAGGCTTTACTTTGTAAACGGGATTTGATTTAATAATAATCCTTCTTTTGAAAGGGCGCATACCAAAGATGACAGATTACGCTAAAATAGACCTTTTATTTCAATATATTTTAACCCTGGCTGGGGAAGAGGAATGGGATGACAGGGAACTCGGACCCATTCATCTTATAAAATACCTTTATCTTTCCGACTTGGCCTATGCGGAGCGGAACAACGGAGAAACGTTCACCGGTCTGCCATGGCGATTTTACCACTTTGGTCCGTGGGCCGAGGAAGCTCATGGACGGATAGAGCCTGCTTTAATGGCCATCGGGTCGGAAAAGCGGACTTTTTCCACCCTAAAATACGATGAGGTCAGGCGGTACTCCCCAAAAAAAAGCAGCCATTTACTCCATCAATTGGAGCAACAGGTTCCTCTTTCCATTGACGGACCGCTTCGGAAAGCTGTTCATAAATTCGGTTCCGACACTGAAAGTCTTTTGGATCATACATACAGGACCTTGCCCATGTTGACGGCTGCCCCCAATGAATTGCTAGATTTTTCCCGAGCCGCTTTAAAGCAGGTCGTGCGTGAGGAGGAGGAAAAACCCAAAACGTTGACTACGCGGCAAATGAAAAAACGGAAGCAGGCTATAGAAGACCTTAAAAACAGGTTAAAGAACAGCTCTCCCCCCAAGGACGACGCCTTAGTCACTCCGGAGGAAGAGCCTCGCTATGACGATGTCTTTTTTGAAGGGGTGGAATGGCTGGATCTTCTCGCTGGTGAACCGGTTACGCCCTTGGAAGGGACGGCGCACTTCAGCCCGGATGTCTGGAAATCAAAGGCCAGATATGACTCGGAAATATCCTGAGAACACATTTCAACATTGCTTAGGTGAATGGTGGGAAGAAGATGAGGGTAAAGACTATTGCAGAGGGAGGCTAGTCCGGGTTTTCATCCCTCATGTTGATCAGACGCCTTCCCAAATGATACCCACGGGCCGTGAAGAACCCACAAATCACGAAAAGGCCCAATTTAAAATTAGCCCGCTGCGCACCCATCAGCAGCAGCCCTCCCTAAAACTGCCGGTGGCGGCAATGCCAGCCTATCCCGGCGAAGTCCGGGCCGTATATCGAGCCAAGCTCAGGCCAGCCTTGATAGTCGGTCGGGAAGGTAAAATGGTGGAAAGGACCTTTCGCCAAGGGAAACCCAAATGGCAAACAGCCCCCACCATTCTCGTCGCTCCCTATTATGGAGCCGATGAAGGAGAAAAGAGATCGGGTTTCAAGCGGGAATTCCTGTTGCGCATTTGCGCCGGAGAATACCCTCAGTTTGTTTGGGACAGCCTGCCTATAGGCTCTTCCACAGATGAATCTATTTTAAGGCTGGACCATATACAACCCGTCGGCGCCCATCACGACTCCATCAATCTGACCCAGTTCAGACTGTCTGAACAAGCCCTTGAAGTTATTGATGAATGGATCAGATGGCTGCTTTGGGGAGGATGGAAAAAGGATTCATATTTTGACATGATCAGAACGGTCCTAATGGATTTGCCGGGGTAGAGACTTTTTTTTCCTGAGGCGCCTGTGAGGATCATCCATGAAGCAGACCTTTGCCCCACTGAAATTGCTCTCTCAAAAATTGCCTCCAGCTTGTTATTTCCCGCCGTCTGTGCCATAATGAATATAAACAACGTTTTTTATAATTTTATCCGCTCCGCTTGCCTTGGCCTTGTTAAAAATGCGAGTAGCAACTTCTTTAAAAACAACCGGTTTCGTCCTGGTTTTGTGCATAGTCTGCCTGCTGGCCGGAGTACGCGTTTCAGCCGAGATGGACTGGACGGAGTTGGAGCCCGACGCAGAAGCCGCCTATCAAAAGGAATTTCGCGAAAAAACCACCCATTTGGACGGCCTGATCGAAAAAGGCGAATATGTTGCCGCCGTGGAATACGTCTTTGGCGAGGCGGCGCCCATGCCCAAGGAGTATCGTAAAAAGGCTGTGGACAATGCCGTGGACGAAATCAGGCGCCGATACGATTCCGGCGAACGCGCAGAGGCGGCTCTGGAAATCATGGACCTGGCCATTCGTTTTTCGGACGTCAAGGTGCTCAAAAGGGCCAGAAACCGCCTGTTCGCGTCATTGGCGGAGGACTGGCGGCAAGATGCAAAAAGCGGGGCGGAAAGCGTTCAACTCCCTGAACAGGCCAATGGCGCCATGTGCGTCCTGGCCCGGGGCTTGACTTCGTGGGGGCGGCGAAATTTCCGCAAGCATCCGGACCGGGGCCTGGCCGCCATGGAGTTGGCGCAGTTCTATTGTCCGGAGGGCGCGGACATCGCCTATAATTTGGGAGTAGCCCAATACCGTACCGGAAGCGTTTCCCAGGCTCGAAAAACCTGGGAGGAACTGGCGGGGGATCGCTCCTGGGACACGGTTTTGCTCTGCAATTTGGGCTGGCTTTGCCTGGAGACAGGCGACGTGGACCAGGCTGATCACTACGCCATGCAAGCCCTGGCCGCCGCCCCGGATTCCCCGAACGCCATGGCCATCCGTTTGGAAGTGCTGTTCGCCCGGGGGCAATACACGAATGCCGTGCAGATGGTTTTCGCCAACGAACGCCAGACAACGCCCTGGTATGAAGAACGCGCCGTCGCATATGCGGTTGCAGCAGGTTGGAAGTCGTTTCAGACCGGAGGAGGACAGGACGCCCTATCAAGCATGGAAAGCCTGGCTGAAGAATTTCCCCAGGCGGAGTCTTTCTCTCAGGCGGCGACGACCATGAAGGATGCACTGGAAGGCCGGCCGAAGCATTTGCCCGAGACTGCTCCCTTGCCGCATCTCCGCAACCCCGGAGATCCCATTTATCCCCCGGACCATGGCGTAGCGTTCGATCCTCTATCAGTTGACCAGGGACCGAAATTCCGCCGAAAAGAAGACGGCGCCTTCGCCTTGGTTGTGGGCTTAAAAAATTACAAACACATGATAGGCCCCCGCTACGCCGAAAAAGACGCCCTGATGTTTCGCGACCTGCTGCTCTCCTATATGGGCTTCCCCAATGAAAAGAGGAATATTCGACTTAACCTTGGGACGGAAGCCAAATCCGGCGATCTCCGTCAAAACATCGCCTGGCTGGGAAGAAAGGCTTCCGAAAACCCCGGCGCCCTGGTCATCCTGTACTTTTCCGGCAAAGGCATGCCGGTGTATGCCGAGGACAAGCATACCGTCCTGGATTGCCTGATCATGCCTTATGACGCAGACCCGGACCACCCGGAGAAAGGCCAGCCTATTTCGCTGTCGGAGATCAAGGAGGCTTTTTCCAACAGCGGCTCCTCCAATGTACACATTATTTTGGATGCAGGCTTTTATGGGGACGGAAAATCCGTGGGCCTGGGTAAAGGCGTGGTTCCTGCGCCGGTTACGGATCTTTTTGCAGCCAGGGCGTCCATCCTGACGGCGGCGGGCGTGACGCGAGAGGCGGTGGAGCTTCCTCCTGGCGAGCAGGGGGCTTTCAGCTATTTTTTGTTGGAAGCCTTAATGGGGAAGGGCGATCTAAATCAGGACGGCTGGGTGGACGCCCGGGAGGCGTTTGACTGGACATCCAGGGAAATGAAGGAGCAAGGCGTCATGCAAATTCCCTATGCGGAAATCAACAACCCTGTGAAACTGAGCAAGGTGAAATAAATTGGCAAAACGGCTGCTTTCCATAATCGCTTTAGTTTTCCTGCTCCCTATGTTCGCCGTCCCCGCTGCTGCGCATCAGCCGAAGATAGGCATGGATCTTTCGTGGAGAATCATATCCAGCAAGGGCGACGCCCCCACCGAGCCCCAGGATAAGCCCGGGGATGTATTTGTAGAGCCGGTCACGGGCATGGAGTTCGTGTTCATTCCCGGTAAATGCTTTGTGATGGGCAGCACGGAGAAAACCGATCCGGATCGCTATCAGGACGAAGGGCCGGTCCACAAAGTTTGCCTGGACGGATTTTGGATGGGCAGATACGAGGTGACCAACGCCCAGTATCATTATTTTCGGCCGGGGCACGACAGCGGGGAATACGAAGGCCATCCCCTGAACATGGACGCCCAGCCCGTGGTCAATGTCTCGTGGAAAAACGCCCGGGCTTTCGCCATCTGGCTTTCCGCCCAAAACCAGGGGCAGTACTCCTTTTGGCTGCCCACCGAAGCGGAATGGGAGTTCGCCTGTCGAGCCGGAACCGAGACGTCCAGATATTGGGGCGACGATGTTTCCCAAACCTGCCAGTACGCCAATGTGGCGGACCAAACCGCCGGGAAGTACTGGCCCTCCTGGAATGTGCACCCCTGCAACGACGGCTTTGCCGTGTCGGCGCCTGTGGGCAGTTTTTCTCCCAATGCATTCGGGTTGTACGATATGATGGGCAATGTCTGGGAAGCCTGCCAGGATTGGAAAGCCCCCTACCGTCCGGGCGAGCAAGTCAACCCCGCCGGCCCTCAAACCGGCAAACGCCGCATGGTGCGCGGAGGAAGCTGGGATAATGAAAGCCGGGGCATACGCAGCGCCAACCGCAGTTACGCCACTCCCTCTTTTAAACGCTACAATAACGGATTCCGTCTGGTAAGAACCCGATAAAATTAATTGGGTTGACGCCGCTCAGAATTGCATTAGCTTAATTCTTGGTGGAAACGGGGCCTGTCGGAAACAGTAGTCTTCAGATCTTTTTTGCGAGGACGGTTTCAAATGGAAATCCAAGAAATCACCCAGGAAGTTGAAAAACAAAATGTGGTAATCCGCCAGGTTATGGCGGAGGTGGAAAAGGTGATCGTAGGACAGAAAGACCTGCTGGAACGGCTCATGGTCGGCCTGCTCTGCGACGGACACCTTTTGTTGGAAGGGTTGCCGGGCCTGGCCAAGACCACGGCCATCAGGACTCTGGCGGCGGCCATTGACGTGGGCTTTCAAAGAATTCAGTTCACGCCCGACTTGCTGCCCGCGGACATTTTGGGCACCCAGATCTTTCGGCCGGACACCGGACAGTTCGTCATCCGGAAAGGGCCGATCTTCAACAACATTATTCTGGCCGACGAAATCAACCGTGCTCCGGCGAAGGTGCAAAGCGCCCTGCTGGAGGCCATGAGCGAGCGCCAGATCACCCTGGCCGGCAAATGTTTTGAGCTGGAAAAGCCCTTTATGGTGCTGGCCACCCAAAACCCCATCGAGCAGGAAGGCACCTATCCTTTGCCTGAAGCCCAGGTGGACCGGTTTATGTTGAAAATCAACGTGACCTATCCCACCGAAGCCCAGGAAAAGGAGATCATGAATCGCGTCCGCCAGGGCGTGACCGAAAACGTGTGCTCAGCCGTGTCTTCCCAATCCATTGATGAGGCGAAAAAAGCAGTGCAGGCCGTGCACATGGAAGAAAAAATCACGGACTACATCATCTCTCTGGTCAGGGCCACCCGCGACCCCGCCGCCTACGGCCTGGATTCTCAAAACCTCATACGTTACGGGGCCTCACCCCGGGCTTCCATCTACCTGGGCGCAGCAGCCAGAGCCCATGCGTTCATCAACGGCCGCGCCTATGTAATCCCGCAGGACGTCAAAGCCATGGCTCCGGACGTGCTTCGCCACCGCATTATGGTCAGTTACGAGGCGGAGGCCGAAGGAATCGACTCTGACCAACTGATTAAAACCTTGCTCGAGAGGATCGAAGTCCCCTGACAACTTTGCCAGGCAAGGGCCAGGAGAGTTGTACCTGACCAACTGACATGAAACCTGTTGGAACGGATTGAAGTTCCCCAAAATCAAATGATGGCGATGGAATTATGCTGCCCAAGGAACTAATCGGGAAAATTCAAAAATTCCATTTCCGTACACGCTTTTTGGCCAATGACCTGTTCGCGGGCCAGTACGTGAGCGCCTTTAAAGGCAAGGGTATGGAATTCTCGGAAGTGCGGGAGTACGTCCCGGGCGACGACGTGCGGGACATCGACTGGAACGTCACCGCCCGTATGGGGCATCCCTACGTCAAGGTGTTCTCCGAAGAAAGGGAGTTGACGGTTCTCTTACTCCTGGATCTTTCGGCCTCCAACCTGTTCGGGACCTCCAAGCGCTTCAAACGGGAGCTGGCTGCGGAAGTCGCCGGTCTGCTCGCTTTTACAGCCGTACGCACCAACGACAAAGTGGGCGCCATCCTGTTTTCCGATAAGGTGGAGCGTTTCATCCCGCCGAAAAAAGGCGCCGGCCATGTCTGGGGCTTGATCCGGGATATCTTCTCCCACGAGCCTCAGTCTGCAGCTACTAACCTGAGCGCTCCCCTGGATCATCTAAACAAGCTGGTGCGCCGCCACGCCGTGGTGTTTCTTATTTCGGATTTTATGGTTCCTGAGTTCGACCATAAAACCCAGACCTCCATGTACCTGGCGTCCCGCAAGCACGACCTGACGGCCATCCGAATTCAGGACCCGGCGGAGCGCGTCCTGCCCAACGTGGGGCTTGTCTGGATGCGGGATCCCGAAACTGGGCAGGCCCTGGCCGTCGACACATCCAACAAGGGCGTTCGCCGCCGTTGGGAAGAGGACGTGGCCCACCGGGACGCCGAGTTGAAGACCTTGCTCACAAAGTCCGGCGTGGACAGGGTGGAGCTTTCCACGGGCGGGTCCGTGGTTCAGCCCTTGACCGAGTACTTCCGCAGAAGGGAGGCGCGTAAATGATGAAACGCTTCCTGAACATTCTGCTTATATTGCTAATCTTCCTGTTTTCGTCCTTGCCCTTGTGGGCGGACGAAATTGCGCCGGCTCAGCCCTCCTGGAACGCAAAATTTTTATCGGAAAAAGCCGTGCTGGGAGAACCGGTATCCCTCAGCCTGGAAGCCTCCCTGCCTGAAGGCGCCTCCCTTACCGATCCGGTGGAAATAACCGGCCTGGATGCCTTGGTGATCCTGGATAAAAAACCTACGGATAAAGGCCTGGATCTTTCCTTGCTGGTCAATTCCCTGGACCGCTTTAAAGTCCCTGGTTTCAGCGTGGCTTTCATAAATAAGGACGGAGCCAAGCAATGGCTGGATTTTTCCTCCCAGGAAATTCAGGTGGATAACGGCCTGCCTGACGATCCCTCCAAGATGCAGCCAAGGCCCATCAAAGGCCTGATTCCCGGCAAGTCGTTTTTCAGCAAATACGCGCCGTGGATCGGAGCCGGGCTGTTGTTGCTGGCCCTGGCCGCCTTCGCCCTGTGGTTTTATTTGCGGAGCCGCCGCATCCAAACCCTGGAAATCCAGACAGCGGCGCCCCATGAAGTGGCCCTGGAAAATCTGGACAAGCTGGAGTCGTGGTGGGCCTCCAAAGGCGAGGACAAGGAGGGCTATTTCAGGCTGTCCGCCATTGTCCGGGCTTATATGGGGGCCATCAGGCCCTTTCCCGCCGAGGAATTGACAACCTCGGAAATCCGGACCCGCATCCAGGAGCGGGAGGATTGGGAAATCATGCCCTTGTTGGAAGAGGCGGACATGGTCAAGTTCGCAAAGGCCCGTATCGCCGAAGCGACCCGGAAGGAGCACATCGCCATGGCGCGGGATTACGTGAACAAAACCTATTCCTGGATGGAGGACGTGCAGGAAGTTCAGGCCGAGGTTGTGGACAACGAAGTGAAGCCAAACCCGGCGGATTTCAAAGGAAAGGCGGAGTAGGGCGTTATGTTTGAATTTGCCTATCCATATTTTTTTCTGCTGCTCATACCCATATTTTTGTGGGCCGGAGTCTCCCTGAAAAAAAGGCCTCCTGCGGTGACCTATTCCGCAGCCTCCCGTCTCGGGCGGATCGCCGGAAAAAATGCAGAGATACGGGCGCGCATTCCTCTTCTGGTTAGGACGCTCGCCCTGGTCCTGCTGGTGGCGGCCGTCGCCCGGCCCCAAACCGTGGACGCCTCGCGGGAAATCAAAACTCCGGGCGTGGACATCATCCTGTGCCTGGACGCCTCGGAGTCCATGGCGCAGCCGGACTTCGCCATAGACGGCCAGCGCGTCAACCGTCTCACCGCCGTCAAAAAGGTTGTCCATGACTTTGTAAAACGCCGGGACACAGATCGAATCGGCCTGGTGGTGTTCGGCGATTACGCGTTCACCCAGGCGCCGCTGACCCTGGACAAAGGTCTTTTGCTCAATCTCATCGAAAATCTGCGAATCGGCATGGCGGGCCGTAAGACAGCCATCGGCGACGCCCTGGGCGTCGCCGGAAAACGCATCAAAGACATCCCCGCCATGTCCAAGGTGGTCATCTTATTGTCCGACGGCGAAAACACGGCCGGAGACATGACGCCTCAAGGAGCGGCGGAGGCCCTGGCCGCCCTGGGAATCAAGATTTACACGATTGGCATGGGCACGGAGCAGGCTGGCTCCAAGGAACTGGCCCAGATCGCCGTTATCGGTCAGGGAAAATATTACCACGCCTCCAATACGGAACAGTTGGACTCCATCTATAAGGAAATCGACAAGGCCGAAAAAACCGAAGCCAAGGTTAAGGAGTTCTTTCATTACAAGGAGCATTATCGCTGGTTCTTATTGGCAGCCCTGGCTTTGGTCCTTTTGGAGGCGACCGGGTTGTTGGGGAGGGCCGTCCCATGACCTTTGATAAACTGTGGATACTAAATTTTTTGCTGGCCATTCCGTTGCTGGCGTTCCTGCAAATTCTGGCCAAACGAAGAAGAAGAAAAAGTCTGGCCGCCTATGCGGACGAACATCTGCTGCCGCGTCTGGCGCCCCTGGAGTCCCGAGCCCGGGCCGTGGTGCGGGCGGTGATGTTCATCAGCGCAGTCGCCTTGATGATTTTCGCCCTGGCCGGCCCGCAATGGGGCGAGCATTACCAGGAGGTCTCCCGTAAGGGGGTGGACATCATGGTGTGCGTGGACATCTCCAACAGCATGATGGTGGAGGACGCCCAGCCAAACCGTCTGGAACGAGCCAAACGCGAGGTGGCGGACCTGATTCGGGTGGCCACCGGCGATAGGCTGGGGCTGGTCGCTTTTTCCGGCGTGGCCTTCACCCAATGTCCGTTGACTCTGGATTACCAGGCCATTCAAATGTTTTTGGACCAATTGACCGTGGACCTGCTGCCCTTGCGATTCCAGGGCACCGACCTGGGCGCCGCCATTGAAATGGGCATGACCGCTTTTGATCCCAAGTCTTCCACGGATAAGGTCATCCTGCTCATCACAGACGGCGAAGACAACGAGGAGGCCGGGCTGAAAGCCGCTGAAAAAGCCTCTGACGAAGGCATTCGCATTTTCGTCCTCGGCATAGGAGATCCGGCCGGCGGCCCCGTGCCCAGCCTGGACGGCAGCGGCTTCGAAAAAGACGCCGACGGTAAAATAATCCTGTCCAAGCCGGACGAAAGCACGCTGCAGGCCATTGCCAATGAAACCGGCGGCGATTACATTAGGTCCGAGGCCGGGGATTTCGACCTGGATCAATTGTATTTCAACGGAATTAAAAAGAAAACCGAAGCCGAGATTCTAAAAACCGGCAAAATCACCATCCGGGAAGAGCGTTTTTTTATCTTCCTGATAGCAGCGTGGGCGCTGCTGTTGATTGAAGGGGTGCTCCGTGAAAGAATTCTTGATATCCGTGCTTAGCCTGTTTTTGTGCGCTTCCCTCGCCTGGGGCGCCGCCGACGGCGAGGCCCTGTTCAAGGAAGGGAAGTACAAGGATGCGGCCCAGGCCTTCGCCGACAAGGACATGGAAAATCCGCGGGACGTCCGCTGGCGCTACAACCGGGGCGTGGCCTCGTTCAT
Source organism: Desulfatibacillum aliphaticivorans DSM 15576 (assembly GCF_000429905.1). Lineage (NCBI taxonomy): Bacteria > Pseudomonadati > Thermodesulfobacteriota > Desulfobacteria > Desulfobacterales > Desulfatibacillaceae > Desulfatibacillum > Desulfatibacillum aliphaticivorans. The sequence continues at coordinate 18,184 of NZ_AUCT01000009.1, forward strand.
GGCGGAAGACATGGAAGCCGCCCAGTCCGCCTTCGCCAGCGCCGCCGTACGCAGCGACGACCCTGAAATCCAGTTTCGGTCCGCCTACAACCTGGGCGCGACCATGATGAAAGGCGAGGACTATGAAAAGGCGGCCAAGGAATTCCAAAAAGCCCTGGCCCTGAATCCCCAGGACGAAGACGCCAAGGAGAACCTGAAGCTCGCCTTGTGGCGCCAGGCTCAGGTTCAGCAGCAACAGAATCAGGATCAGCAAGGAGATCAGCAGGGCGATCAGCAACAGCAGCAGGACGGCCAGCAGGGCGACCAAAACGGGCAAGGCCAAAACCAGGACTCCCAAAGCAAGGATAAACAGGACGGCAAGCAGCAGGGCGACCAGGATAAGCAGCAGTCGGGAGATCAGCAACAAAAAAACCAGGGCGAGAATCAGAAGCAAGGCCAGGAGCAGCAACAGCAACAATCTGAAAGCGCTCAGGGTCAACAGCAGGACCAGCAATCCGCCGCCCAGGCCGGTGACGAGGAAAAACAGGATCAGGCCGACCTGGACGGCCAAATGCAGGCCCTGAACAAGCCCGAGCAAGACGCCCAGGATCAGGACGGACAGACTGCAATGTCCTCCATGGAAAAAAAGATGGCCGACACCCTGCTGGACAATGTGAAGGAAAACAGGGTATTCAGACCGGATAACAAAAGCGCGATCATAAGCGACGACCGCGCCAATTCAGGGAAACGATGGTAAAAAAGCCTGCAGCCATGAAATCATTGAGGGAATACATAGCGGAAGCGTGTAAAATCATACCTATCGTGCTGATTCTCGCTTTCCTGCTGGCGCCCGGCTTGTGCATGGCGGACGTCTCCGTCTCCCTGGACGCCGCCCCGAACAGGGTGCAGACCGGGGACGTCTTTAACCTGACTGTCACGGTTTCCGGCTCAGGGTCCGCGGATGACATTCAACTTAGGGGAACCAACGGCCTTCAAGTGGGCAGGCCCGGCCAGTCGTCCCGGACGAGCATCGTCAACGGGCGGATCGACCGCAGCATTACCTACACCTATGGAATCAGCGCCCCTAAAACCGGAACCTACACCTTGGGGCCGGCCATCGTAACCATTGGCGGCAAGCAGTATAACAGCAACACCGTGCGGCTGACCGTGGACCCCTTGGGGGAAATCAAGGGCCGCGAGAACGACGCCATGTTTTTCACTGCGGAAGTCCTGCCCAAGCAGGCTTATGCAGGCCAGGACATTCTTTGCCGCGTCCGGTTTTATTGGAGCATCCCGTTGCGGGACATCCAGTTTGAGGGCTTTCCCGACATGGAAAATCTGGAGTTTGCCCAAATCGGAGACTCCCGCCAATTCCAAAAGACCGTTAACGGCAAGACCTTCAATGTGGCCGAACTGGTGCATCAGGTCATTCCCTCCGCAACCGGCGATTATGAAATTCCCCCCCTGGCCGTCAAAGCCGAGGTGATCAAATCCTCCGGCAGGCCCTCCCGTTTTCCCAGGGGCTTTTTTGACGATCAGTTTTTCGGCAACGAACAAGTCGTTAAAACCCGGGTGTTGTCGGAACCGGTTTCGTTTTCCGTCAAAGCATTGCCCACGGAAGGGGCGCCTGGCGGTTTCAACGGACTCATCGGCCGATTTTCCATCCAAGCGGACCTGGACCCCAAAGAGGTGAAAGCCGGGGACTCAGCCACCCTCACGGTAACGCTGTCAGGCAGGGGAAACGTGCAGTTGCTGCCGGACCTGGATTTGCCGCCTTTGCCCGGGGTGAAGGTGTACCCCAGCGATCCCCAATTGGAGGATAACCGCGACGGGCAAGGCCCCTTTGGAAAGAAAACCATGCAGTGGGCTTTGGTGCCCCAGGCCGAGGGCGACGTGGCCATTCCGGCTTTTTCCGTCCCCTATTTTGATGCCGCAAGCGGCAAGTACGAATACGCCAGAACCCGGGAGATGAACCTGCATGTTCTGCCCGGCGTCGTGCATGCGGCGCCAGCGCCGATCCAGGAAATGCAGGTGAACTCCGCTTCCAAGCATCGTGTGCAAATGCTCGGGGAGGATATCCTTAAAATTCAAGAAACTCCCAAGGCCGTGGCGCCGGGCATGGGCCAGACCATGCCTGTGTGGTTGGGCTTTCTGATCATGGTTTTTCCCTTCCTACCCTTGGCCGGCGCTTTGATTATTCGCAGCGGCGGCAAAAAACGCGCCGAACAGGCCGGGGCCAGGGCCTCGAAAAAGGCTTACGCGGCCTTTGCAAAATCCGTAAAGGACATGGGGCCTGATAAAAGCGTGGAAGCCTTCCGGGCTTTGCAGGAATATCTCGCCCTGCGCCTTGGGCTGGAGGCCGCAACCCTCACGTCTCACGAGGCGGAGGATAAAATGCTGGCCGCCGGCGTCGATCAGGAGTCCGCGTCCCGCTTGAAACAGGTTTTTTCCAGCCTGGAAACCTGCGTATTCAGCCAATGCGGCAGCCAGCTCAGTCAGGAAGTCAGACAAGAGCTTTTGGACGTCGTCAGGGCGGTGGATAAAAAGGTCAAGGTATGAAACGATTACTTGTCATAGCGGCTTTCATAGCATTGATGGCGCCGGCCCTGACCTGGGCGGGAGAGGCCGATCACGCCCTGTTTTACTCCGCCAACCAATCTTATAAGGAAGGCAATTTTCAGGACGCGGCGGCCCAGTATGAAGAAATGATTGCCAAGTCGCCGGTGGGCGGCGGCGTGTATTTTAACCTGGGCGCCGCGTTTTTAAAAATGGACCGGATCGGGCTGGCCATCCTCAATTATGAAAAAGCGAGGATTTTAACGCCCCGGGACCCGGACCTCCATTTCAACCTGGGGTTCGCCCAGGATAAAAGGCTGGATCAAATCGAACAGGAAAACGCATTTTTCATGTCCGATCTTGTGCGCCGTTTTACGGGCATGGAAATTTTTTGGATAGTGGCGGTTCTCAATTTCTTCTTGTGCTTCTTTTATATTGTGCGGCTGTTCAAACCCGCTGAGTGGAATTTTTACGTGGTCATGGCCGTGGGGCTTATCTGGCTGACGGCGGTTTTCTTTGGAATTGCAAAATGGTATGATGCCTCCCAGGATCATCGCGCGGTGGTGATCGCAGATAAGATAGACGTGCGGGCGGGCCCGGGAGAAAATGACACCTTGCTGTTCCAACTCCACGACGGCTCCCCCGTCGTTTTGGAAAGGCGGGAGGGCGATTGGAGCCTTGTCCGCTTTTCCCAGGAAAAACGGGGCTGGACCCCCAACAAAGGCATTGCGGCTATCCGGCCGCTGCGCAACGAGCCGGCCGGACGAAATACAGAGGCATAATTGAAAGAAGACAAGATAATCGTCAGGGGCGCCAGAGTTCACAACCTGAAAAACATCAATGTGGACATTCCCAAGAACCAACTGGTGGTCGTCACTGGCTTGTCAGGCTCGGGTAAATCCACCCTGGCTTTCGACACCCTATACGCCGAGGGGCAGCGCCGTTACGTGGAGTCCCTTTCCGCTTACGCCCGGCAGTTTTTGGAGCGCATGGACAAGCCGGACGTGGACACCATCGAAGGCCTTTCGCCGGCCATTGCCATTGAACAGAAAACCGGCTCCCACAATCCCCGAAGCACCGTGGGCACGGTCACGGAAATCTACGACTACCTGCGCCTGCTTTACGCCCGGGTGGGCCAGCCCCATTGCTACAAGTGCGGCCGCCCCATCACTTCCCAAAGCATCGACCAGATTATGGACCAGATCATGGAGCTTCCCGAAGGGACCAGAGCCATGATTCTGGCGCCCCTGGTTTCCGGCCAAAAAGGAACTTTTGAAAAGCTGTTCACCCAACTGACCAAGCAGGGCTTCGCCCGGGTGCAGGTGGACGGCGAGATCTACGAACTGGAAGAAATCCAGCCCCTGGAAAAAAACAAGAAGCACACCATATCCGTGGTGGTGGACCGCCTGGTCATCAAGGAAGGCGTGGAAAACCGGCTGGCCGACTCCGTGGAGCTGGCCCTCAGCCAGGGCGAGGGATTCGCCACCGTGCATCCCATCGGGGAGGATCCCATCCTGTTCTCCGAGCATTCCGCGTGCATCCAATGCAATATCAGCTACCCGGAATTCACCCCGGCCAGCTTTTCATTCAACTCGCCCCAGGGGGCCTGCCCCAAATGCGACGGCCTGGGCTCCACCATGGAATTCGATCCGGAACTGCTCATCCCCAACCACGAGCTCAGCCTGCGGGAAGGCGCCGTGGCGGTCTGGGCCAACCGCAGTTCCGTGCATTTTTTCGAGTTTTTGGACGCCCTCACCTCCAATTACGGGGTGGACATCTATACGCCTTACAAGGACCTGGACCCAAAGTTTAAAAAGGTCCTGATGAACGGTTCAAAAACGCCCATCAATTTCTACTTTGAACGCAAAGGGCAGCGCTACGTCTACACCAAGCCTTACGAGGGCCTGGTGCCCAACCTGATTCGAAGATACAGGGAAACCACCTCCCAGCAAATCCGGGAGGAGATCGAACGCTTCATGGCCTTTAAGCCCTGCAGCGACTGCAACGGGGCCAGGCTCAAGTTGGAAAGCCGCAATGTGCGGGTGGGCGATCAGGCGATTTTTGAAGTCACGGCCCTTTCCGTAAAAAAGGCCCTGGTCTTTTTTCGGGACCTGAAAATGGGCAAAAGGGACCAGGACATATCCCGCCGCATCCTCAAGGAAATCAACGAGCGCCTGGGATTTTTGGCCAACGTGGGCCTGGACTACCTGACCTTGGACCGCACCGCCGCCACCCTTTCAGGCGGCGAGGCCCAGCGCATCCGCCTAGCCACCCAGATCGGCTCCAAGCTCACCGGCGTCCTGTACGTCCTGGACGAACCCAGCATCGGCCTGCATCAGCGCGACAACATGCGCTTATTGGACACCCTGTGCCATATGCGCGACATCGGCAATACGGTCCTGGTTGTGGAGCACGACGCCGACACCATGCTGGCGGCGGATCACATCATCGATATGGGGCCGGGCGCCGGCATGCGCGGCGGCGAAGTGGTTTTTTCCGGCAATGCAGAAGAGCTGCTTAAAGACGACTGCCTGACCGGCCAGTATCTTTCCGGAAAAAAGCGCATTGAGCTGCCCGAATCCCGCAGAGCCCCCAAAAACGGCAAACTGGTCATCCGGGGCGCCAACGCAAACAACCTGAAGAACATTGACGTGGAATTCCCCCTGTCCCGGCTCATTTGCGTCACCGGCGTTTCCGGCTCGGGCAAGTCCACCCTGGTCATCGAAACCCTTTACAAAGGCCTGACCCAGCACCTTAACCGGACCCGCATCCAGGCCGGAGAGCATAGGGAAATGGAAGGCCTGCACCTGGTGGACAAGGTCATTCACATTGACCAGTCGCCCATCGGCAGGACCCCGCGGTCCAACCCCGCCACCTACACCGGGGTGTTCACCCATATCCGGGAGCTTTTTTCCAAAACCCAGGACTCCCGCGTGCGCGGCTATAAGCCCGGCCGTTTTTCCTTTAACGTAAAAGGCGGAAGGTGCGAAGCCTGCGCCGGCGACGGCATCATAAAAATCGAAATGCACTTTCTGCCCGACGTGTATGTGGCCTGCGACGTCTGCCACGGCAAACGCTATAACCGGGAAACCCTGGAAATCCTGTACAAGGGAAAGAACATCACCCAGGTGCTGGACATGACCGTAAACCAGGCCCGGGAGTTTTTCGACAAGATCGGCAGCATCCGCACCAAGCTCCAGACCCTCATTGACGTGGGCCTGGGTTACATCAAAATGGGGCAGGCGGCCACCACCCTGTCCGGCGGCGAGGCCCAACGCATCAAGCTGGCAAGGGAGCTTTCCAAACGCGGAACGGGCCGGACCATATATATTCTGGACGAGCCCACCACCGGCCTGCACTTCGCCGACATCCAAAAATTGTTAAATGTCTTGAATCGTCTGGTGGATAACGGAAACACCGTAGTGGTCATTGAGCACAACCTGGACGTGATCAAGTCCGCCGACCATGTCATCGACCTGGGGCCCGAAGGCGGCGATAACGGCGGCTTCATTGTGGGCGTGGGTACGCCTGAAGAACTGGCCGCCAATCCCCGATCCTTTACCGGCCAGTTTTTGGATAACATCCTCAAAGCGGAAAAATTATAGTACAATAATATAAGGAAACACTTTTCATAGCTATACGCGTTCCGTAAATCCAAACAAAAGGAGCAAGTTACTATGAATGATAATACAACAGATTTGGAGAAAATGACCAAATCCAAATTGTATAAAGTTGCCGGCACATGTGCGCAATTTGTAACTCAGTTAGCGCATCATAGAGCGATGAATTCGTTCAGAAAGAATGGAATCACGATCAAATGCCCTTTCTGGATCACTATTTTTAACAACAGTATCGATATGGCCGTCCTAAACTGGCTTCACTTGTTCGGTTCCGACAGTGATGAATTGCATTGGAAAAAAAATGTATGTGAAGTGGATTCTTTCAGAGGACAGCTACTTGGACACATTGCCATGTCGCAAGAAGATTGGGAAAATTATTGGAATGAGACAAAAGGATATCGGGATAAAACGGTTGCACATATTGACTCTGTTCCCCATGTCCATGTGCCCGATATGAGTGTCGCTATCAAGGCAGCAGATTTTTATTATCAATGGATTTTTGAGGTGATTAAAAGGGATTATCCAAATGTGTCGTTCGATTATTGGCCTGTTGATCTCAATGATTATCTTAAGCTAAAAATTCAAGCTGTGAAAGAGTTGCTTGAAAAGATTGGTTTTGATGCCGCTTTGGTAGATACTAATTGAGTTGATGATAAGAGGAGTAGTGAGTCGATTATCACCTGACGCCTATGCTCCCAAGAGCTCTTGATCAACAAAAGTGATACAAGCGTAAGCCGTATCAGTTTTTACCCGTCTGACCAAGGCGATAGGGGCGCAAGGGCGCCCCTGCTAAGAAAGATAAATGACGCAAGCGTCCGCAATGGCTTTTGCGGACACCTGTTCTGCTATTTTAATCTTCCAGCTCTTCTTCGTCGTCAAACTCGTCGTACTCATAGTCCTCGTAATCCCTGCCTACAAGAACCGTGTCGATCACGCCGTCCAGCACGTAGAACTGGAGGTTGACGTCATAAAAGGAATAGGCGTCCTCCTCGCCCTCGTCGGTATCGATTTTTTCGATGTCGTCGGGCTCCATTTCCAGGACTTCCAGGGCTTCGTCAGGAGGAAGGCCGATGAGGTTGGCGTTGTTGTAGAAGAAGTTGGACGAGACGATGACGCTTTCCAGCAACCCGTCCTCAAAGTAGAATCGCGCGTCCTCGTCGCCCGGCATGCCGTAGGTTTCCCAGTCTTCATCCTCTTCCACCTCGTCAGGAATCGGAAACAGGGAAAACTTTGACGCGTACTTGTCCACCGGTTCGTTGAACACGAAAGGCCCGATGCCTTCCAGCGGAGTCCATTCATAAATGATTTGGCTGCTTCCCATAATGCCTCGCAAAGTTTGGGTTAGGCGATAAACTGACAGCGACCGTCAAACGGCCGAAGAATATTCCTTTTTATTCCCCAAATAAACCCATTTGTATGGGGGCGGGCTTTTTTTTGCGTTTAAAGGGCTTTTTCAGGTCTTTCATCTCCTCTTTAATGCGCGTGAGGAAAGGACTCGGTTGTTGGGAGACAACCTTGCCGAACATGCGTCGGCGCTTGGCGTAGGTCAGCCACAAGCGCCTCTGGGCGCGGGTGAGGGCCACATAGAAAAGGCGCAGTTCCTCTTCCGGGTCGGACTCCTTGCCTTCCCGGAAATAGGGGATCAATCCGTCTTCGCAGCCGGTTACGAACACCCCCCGGAACTCCAGCCCCTTGGCCGCGTGCATGGTCATGAGGGACACCCGGTCCGCCTCGGGCTCCAGGGTGTCGGCGTCGCTGGCCAGATTCACCATGTCGCAGAACCTGCCCAGATCGCCGTTAAAATCCTGGGCCATGTCCAAAATGCAGGCGCTGGCGGTGCGGCCGTTGCCGCTCCTGGTGTACAAGGGCTCCAGGGGAATGGTGTACATCAGGTGCTCCAGGGCTTCCGGAAGAATAGAGTCCAGGATTTTTTTCCTGGCCTCTGTAATGGTCTTCCAGACGCTGTGCAGCTTGATCTGCTGCGAGTTGGAAAGCCCGGGCAAAGGCAGCCTGCGGGCGACTTCCAGGGCTTCGATCAGGCTTTTCCCCTGGGACTCCCCCCAGGTGCGCAGAGTTTCGATAGTTTTATCCCCAATGCCCCGTTTGGGGAAGTTCATGATGCGCAAAAGGTCCAGGTCCGTCCCGGTTTGATTGACCAGCCGGATATAGGAAAGCAACTCCTCCACGCCCGGATGGTCCACCAGGCGCTTTTTATCCACTACCTGATAAGGGATGCCCGAACGGTCCAGGGCTTCCGTCAAAGGCGGAAGCTGGATGCGGGTGCGGAACAAAACCGCGAAGTCGCCGAAGCTCCAGTCTTCCGAGCCTGCGTCCATGTCGGTCCTCCCCGAATCCAGGGAAAAATGGCTGACCCCGCCCACCATGCTTTCCATGATATGCACAATGGCTTCGGATTCCGCGGCCGAGGTGGGCGTGTCGATTATCATGATTTGGTCCGCGCCCACGATGCCCGAATGCAGGCCGAAATCCTGTCCCGGGTCGCCCATGACCTGGCCGGCGACTTTCAGCACCGTTTCCGTGGAGCGGTAATTGGTGGAAAGCTCGATAACCCGCGCCTGGGGATAATCCTCCCCGAACCGGTTGAAAAAGCCCACGTCCGAGCCCCGAAAACCGTAAATAGCCTGATCCGGGTCTCCGATTACGGTCAGGTCGGCCTCCGGCGGGCAAAGTTGGCGCAGCAGCCGGTATTGCACGTGGTTGACGTCCTGGAACTCGTCCACGCACACATGGGGGAAGCGCTTTTGCAGGGATTCACGATACAGGGAGTCCGCCTCAATGGCCCGGACAGCCTTGTACATGAGATCGTCAAAATCCAATAGCTCCAGCCCGGAGATCATGGTCTGATAAGCCGCGTAAGCCTCCTGCATGGCCCCGGCCTTGTTTTCCAAATCCTTAAATTCCGCCGAGGAGGGGGAGTCCATTTGCTGTTTTGCCAAAGAGATATGCAGGGACGCCAGCTCCGGCTTGATTTTTTTAATCCCGGCTTCTTTCAAGGCCTTTTTGATATAAAAAAGCCGGTCCTTCTCGCCCAAAACGCTTATGGCGCGCCCTTCCGCCTCGGCCAACTCCCGCAGCAGGGTCAGGCAAAAGGCGTGAAAGGTGGCGACAAAAACCTTGCCGCCGTTTTCGCCCAGCATGTCTTCCAGCCGATGGGCCATTTCCCGGGCCGCCTGATTGGTGAACGTGATCGCCAGAATGGACTCGGGCGGCGCTCCGGATTTTTCAACCAATCGGGCGATCCGGTGGGTCAGGGTCCGGGTTTTTCCCGTGCCAGGTCCGGCCTTGATAAGCAGGGGCGAGCCTTCATGATTGACCGCGCTTTCCTGGACCGCATTCAGGGCGAAGGGCTTGGGCGCCGGTCTTTCCTTGGGCGTTTGATTGTGGACGGCCCGGGAAAGAAGCTCCCTGGGCTCCAGGTCGTTTTCCGTGGAAATTTCCTCTTCCGGTTCCTGTGGATATTCCTCAATTTCCTGAGGGGCGTCGAAAAGTCCGGCCTGCTCAATCGTCGGTTCATTGTCTACGGACTTTTTTTTTCCGGATTTTGCTTGTTTTTTCGGCTTGGGAATGTCGAACAAGGCCTGTTGCCCCAGCAGCCCCTCCCGTTCCTGGGCGTCAAAAACCGCCACGGTTCCGTATTCGCCGTCAAAGCCGCCCTTGAGGACGATGTTTCCGGATCGCATGCGGCTGACAGCCTCGGCCAGCAGGGGCAGGGGGGACTTCTCCAACTCCTCGGGCGTGGCGTCTTTGATAATGTAAAGCTCAGGCCCCACAGCCTTGAGGGTTTCGTCATACGCCGCCTTGACCTTTTTGCTGTTCGGCCCAACGCCCAGGATGTTGGATAAAATGTCCACCAAAGGAACCAGGCTGTGAAAGGGGTGGCGCCGCTCGGGCAGTTGGCCCTCCCCCCGATCCGCCAGGGCTTCCACACGATGCAAAACGCCCAGGGTCAGGGGCTTGCCGCAAACCGGGCACAGGCAGCCGTTCGCCAGGCTTTCAGGGGGCATCAGGCAAACGTTGCATTTGCGGTGCCCGTCCAGGTGGTATTTGCCTTCTTCCGGAAAAAACTCAATGGTGCCCAGAAAATCCTCGCCGGTTTTCAAAGCCCTGCTCATGGCGGGAAACGAAAGCTCCGTGCCGAACAGGTTGGCTTCCCTGGCCAGCTTGGAAGGCGAGTGGGCGTCGGAATTGGACACCAGGGTTCTGCCGTCCAGGTCCGAAACCCGCCAGTTCATGGGCGGGTCGGACGAAAGCCCGGTTTCCAGGGCGTAGATGTGGGGCGAAAGGTCTTCAAAGCATTCTTCAATGGAGTCAAAGCCGGATTTGGAGCCCAAAAGGGAGAACCACGGCGTCCAGATATGAGCCGGGATGAAAAGCCCGTCAGGATCGAACTCCAGCATGTATTCCAGCAGGATTTTTGCGTCCAGGCCCAGGATGGGCCTGCCGTCGGACTTGATGTTGCCGATGGAGTCCAGCTTTTCGTTAAACTTGGCGACTTTGTCCAGGTCCGGCATCAGGATGACGTTATGATTCTTTCTCGTGGCGTCTTTTTTTTTGTAGATGTTGCTGATTTCCGCACTGAGGATAAAACGCACCTCGCCCTTGCAGGATTCGGGAACCCGGGCGTTTATGGGCGCCGCCAATTCGGGCTTGAGCCTAAGTAGCCCCGGCTCGGCGGGCTCCAGCTTCTCCCGGATTTCCGCAAACCAGGCGGGATGGGTGAAATCCCCTGTCCCCACCACGGTCAGGCCTTTCAATTGCGCCCAATAATGCAGGTTTTCCAGGTTCAGGTCCCGGGCCGTCGCTCGGGAGTAGCAAGAGTGGATGTGCAAGTCAGCGGCGAATGGCATGAACGGAAATCCGATTTTGGGGTTATTTTCTTTGGCTCATAAAATCCTTGAGCGTGATTTTGTCATAGGATTTTGAGCCCAAATACTCCAGCATGACCATAAATTGCTCCGGCGGCATGAATCCCGGGCTGATCGCCAGGCCGGAGTTGGTGGACAAAGGCGCCAGACCGTCGTTGGAAAACCCGTTGGCCGGAAATCCTCTGACGTAAAATTTGGAGGCCATTTTTTTGGCGGCGTCGCTTTTTTCCGGATTCAGCCTGACGGATAAAAAATTGTCATTCAGGTATTTAACGACTTTAGGATCCTTGAAGGTGCTGGCGTCCATTTTTTTGCAGTAGCCGCACCAGTCCGTATAAAAATGCAGATAAACCAGTTTATCCCCGTTTTTTACGCTGTCCTGGGCCGCCTCCAAGGTGGTCCAGTTAATGGTGGAGGCGCTCAGGCCGGAACTTGCCATGGCAAGGCATAAGGCCAGAGCCAGAATAATGGTTTTCACTGGTTTCATGTCTTGTCTCCTTTAAATCCAGTCCAAAATAAGTGCAACCCCCAGCAGAAACATAACGCCTCCCGCCGTAGGCATAATAAAGCGCATGTATTTTTTGGCCTTGGCCAAAAACTCCAGCAACAGATTTACAAAAATCGCCAAAATCAAAAAGGGCGCCGCCAGCCCAATGGAATAGACCGCCAGCAATGCTCCGCCTCGCAGGGCCGTCTCCTGGTTGGCGGCCATCATGAGCACGCTCATTATAAACGGCCCCATGCACGGCGTCCAGCCCGCGCCAAAGGCCATTCCCACCATAAACATGCCTATCATGCTGGCGGGCCTCTCCGCGAAGTGAAAGCGCTTCTCAACGTCCAGGGCCTTGATGTGGAAAAGCCCCATGACATGCAGGGCCAGAATAATCACCACAATGCCGCCGGCGATCCGGATGGTCGCCATATGCTCCAGCAACAGGGCGCCCAAAGCCGAGGTGGTCATGCCAAAGGCCGTGAACACAAAGGAAAAGCCGGCGCAAAAAAGGACGGTGGATAAAATCAGACGTCTGCGGATTTTTTTCTGGGCGGCCTCAGGCTCCGGGTCGGGCGGACCATCTTCCAGGTCGTGGAAAACCAGGTCCTTGTGCGCCTTTCCACGGGGCCTGTCCACCAATTGGTCCAACGAAGCCCCCGCCAAAAAGGCGAAATAGGCAGGCACCAGGGGCAACACGCACGGGGAAAAAAACGAAAGCAGGCCCTGGAGCAGGGCGGCGAAGAAACTGACATCAGTTTGAAACATGGTTACGCTCTCAGAATCGGTCAGATGATATGGGGCGCAGCCTTTTGCCCCGGCCGGTTCCCTACCCAAGCTCCTCGCCGCGCTTTTTAGCGGCCAGCATGCCCTTGACAATAGCTTCCAGCACCTTGTTTTCATTGAAAACATTGAGAGCGGCAGCCGTTGTGCCTCCTTTGGAGGTTACTTTCTGCCGCAACAGGCCGGGCGCCTCGCCGGTTTCCTCCATCAGCAGGGCCGCGCCTTTGATGGTCTGGATAGCCATTTCAAGCGCTTTATCCTCAGGCAGACCCACTTCCACGCCTCCCTGAACCATGGCTTCGGCCAAATAAAATACGTAGGCCGGGCCCGAGCCGGAAAGGGCGGTTACGCCGTTGATGTCCTTTTCGTCAAACCACAAGGCCTTGCCCGCCGCGTCCATAATTGTCTGGGCGGTTTGGCGGTCTTCTTCAAGGGCGTATGCATTGGGCGCCATGCCGGCCATGCCCTGGCCCACCAAAGCCGGGGTGTTGGGCATCACCCGGACGATGGGCAGCCTGGATTTGGCTTCTTCGTCCAATCCGGCGTAAAGGATGCCTTCCATTTTTGCGCAGCCCACACCGGCGGCAATGGAAATGATCAGCTTGCGCCCTTCTCCGGGGAATTCGGGGGATGCAACCAGATTTTCCAGCACTTCGGGGAGAAATTGGGGTTTGACAGCCAGCACAACGGCGTTGGACTTGGCGAAAACCTGAGCGTTATCCTGCGTGGTTATAATGCCGAATTCCTTTTCCGCAAGTTCCAGGCGCTCCGCTGTAATGTCCGAGGCGATGATGTTTTTTGGGGGAAGAACCTCAGACTTGACCAATGCGCCGATTATGGCCCAGGCCATGTTTCCGGCCCCTATAAAGCCGATAGATAGGTTGTTATTCATGCTGGCGTCTGTTTCTCCTGTTCTTTGAAGTATTGCTATAAATAAACGTCCCTAAAGAGGTAAACACCCTTGCTCTCTTTGTCAATGATAATGGCTTTTTTCACAGCCCATACCCATTGACTTTTATGGAAAAGTTGTGGCAAAATTCCATTTATGGAAGACGTTTCTATTCAAGTAAAAGCCGGTTATAAAGTAACCCTGGTAGGCCTGATTGCCAACGTGGCGCTGGTTGGTCTTAAGCTGGCGCTGGGCGTGATGGGACGCAGCCAGGCTCTTATTGCAGATGCGGTTCACTCGGTATCCGATCTTTTTTCTGACTTTGTGGTTATTTTGGGCCTCCATTTCGGCCGAAAAACCGCCGACGATCGCCATCACTTCGGCCACGGCCGCCTGGAAACCATGGCCACTACAGTGGTCAGCGTCTTTCTTGCGGCGGCGGGCATTGGAATTGGAGTGGATGCCGGCCGGGCGATTTATTTTCACACCACCTGCCCTCCTTCCTGGATAGCCCTTATTGGCGCCGGCCTTTCCATCCTGGTTAAGGAGCTCCTTTACCGTTACACCGCTCACGTGGGTAATAAAATCAAGAGTAAGGTTGTCGTGGCAAACGCCTGGCACCACAGGTCCGACGCCTGGTCGTCCGTCGCGGTATTCGCGGGCGTGGCCGGCGCCCAGTTTAACCCGGACCTTGCCGTCCTTGACTCCTACGCAGCTCTCCTGGTTTCCTTTGTGGTCCTTATGGTGGGCGTTAAAATGTTTTGGGCTACCATTAAAGAACTGACCGACGCCGCCCCGGACCCTGACACCCTGGATAGAATCAACGGGTGCATTTGCGGCGTCCCGGGAGTTCAAAACGTGCATGACCTGAAAGTCCGCACCTCCGCCGACATGCTCCAAATGCAGGTCCACATTGTGGTGGACGGAGACCTGAGCGTCCGTCAGGGCCACAGCATCGCCAAAGAGGTGGAAAAATGCCTTTTTGACGAAATCAGCGAAGTGGTCGACGTGGTGGTTCATGTAGATCCGGCCGATGATTAACGGCTTACGCCCTCACATAAACAACGCCGGCTCAGCCATGGAAATCCGGGTCAAGGCGAAGTCGTAGCGCACCGGATCTTCCGGACAGATCCTTCCAAACGCCCTGGAAGCCTCCAGGGCCGTCTTCAAGTCGTTTTGCTTTCTGCCCGTCAACTTCAAAGAACGGCATATCCTGCCCATATGCACGTCCATGGGGACGATCAACTGCCGGGGATGCACGCAGGTCCATCCTCCGGGATCCACGTCGTCTTCTCGCACAATCCAGCGTAAAAACAAATTCATGCGCTTGCAGGCACTGCCTTTGGATGGATCGGGCGCCAGATGACCGGCGCCTTCCAGGCCAGCTTTCACCATCAGGTCGTAAAAAGCCGCCATGGAAGGCATGACATGCTCATGGTCCGGACTCACGCCCTGGGCGTAGGCCTGCTCCAGGGATCCGTAATCCTGGTTTAAGCGTTTTACGGCCCTGAACAAAGCCGAAAGATGATCCCCTTTGCAAAATCGGTGGCAAAAGCCTTCAAAAAGGCCGGGAAGATCGTTCTCGCTGCATGCGGCCAGAAATTCGGCAGGGCGGGGGCCCAGTGCGTCCAGAACCAGGGAGATGCTCCGGCGGATGAGCGCAACTCTTCCGTACGCCAAAGACGCAGCAAGCAGCGCGACTATTTCCCGGTCTGGAAGCTCTGGATAAAAATGGACGAATTCTAAAGGATCGGTGGAAAGATATTCAGGACGGTTATACTTTTCGTAGGCGGACTCTAAGGTCTTCTTGTCGCTTTTCAAAATGTCTCCTGGACCCGCTGCAGACCGGACACGTCCAATCTTGCTTTAAATCCTGAAATGCGGTCCCGGGCGAAGTCTGGCTCTCCCGGTCCCCTTTGTGCGGATCGTATACGTAGCCGCATACCTCGCAAAGGTACTGGTCCATTAAGGTTCCTCCCCCTGATGGCTTGTTTAATGTGGGTTTTGAGCTAAACGGCTTTTTTGGCCCTGCACTCTTGGCACAACCCTGTCAATTCTAAACGGTATCCGGAAATGTCAAATCCTTCTATGGCTTCAGAGGGAATTTTAGGCATCGGAAACGCCTTGGCAGGTATGTCAATCACCGAACCGCACATGGCGCAACGGGCGTGATGATGCTCGCTCGTGTCGCCGTCGTACCTGCGCTGCGTGCCGGAAACCTCCAGTTTCAAAACCTCTCCCGCTGCCGAGAGGGTCTCCAGGTTCCGGTACACGGTCGCCAAGCTGATTCGGGGGAGACGCTTACGGACCATCTCATAAACCTGATCCGCCGTGGGGTGGCTCGTAACCTTTCTGAGCTCTTCAAGGATAACCTTGCGTTGCCGCGTCATCCTGAATTGCTGTTTGTCGGATTCTATATTCATCATCTCTCACCGCAGGCAGTATTAATTCCTATTTGTATATTAGTCAAGCCTTTTTGCACCACTCGTTGTGTGAAATAGAATACACCTTATATTTGAATGGCTTGACAAAAAAAAACAGGCTCCGGCGAGAGAAAAGGATGGTCTAATAAAGGAATTCAGGGTAAGAAAACGCCCGGAGGCATATTTTCCTCCGGGCGTTGAACTTGGTTACGGTTTAAAAGTCGGCCTTGCATTGGGTGAAGTCAACGGGCTTTTTGCACTTTTTGCAAGTATGGGGCTTGTCGAATTCGTCGGAAAAAATTTCCAGCTCCTCCCCGCATTCAGGGCACTTGCAGGTAAAGGACTTCAGGTCTTTGTTCGCCTCAAAACCAGGACAATGTTGCGGTGTGTTGGACATAACAGCCTCCTTTCATGAGTGAAAGTGCGGGGCGGTGAACAGTCAATGGACGCCGCCCATGACGTTAACGACTTATGTACCAGAACCAGCCAAGCAAAGCTTGTGTTTGAAAATAGAATTTCCTATATTTATGTTTTAGATCCCAGCAAAGCGGTTTGGCCGCGTCCAAAAAAAATAGGAGACTTAAAATGGACAATTGGCAATACCAGGACCCTTTCCCTTTGGCACAAGATAATACCGTTTTTAAAAAAATCACGCCAGATTTTGTTTCTACAACAAATTTTGAAGGCAAAACCGTTGTAAAAGTCGAGCCCGAGGGCCTGAAGTTGTTGGCGAAACAGGCTTTTCGGGACGTCTCCCACCTTTTGCGCACCGCCCATTTGGAGCAGCAGGCGGCCATACTGGAAGACCCCGAAGCCTCGGACAACGACAAATACGTCGCCTTTGAAATGCTTCGCAATGCGGCCATCGCCGCCGAAGGC
This sequence comes from Desulfatibacillum aliphaticivorans DSM 15576, assembly GCF_000429905.1. NCBI lineage: Bacteria > Pseudomonadati > Thermodesulfobacteriota > Desulfobacteria > Desulfobacterales > Desulfatibacillaceae > Desulfatibacillum > Desulfatibacillum aliphaticivorans. The sequence goes on from NZ_AUCT01000009.1 coordinate 34,689, forward strand.
GTTTTCCCCACCTGCCAGGATACGGGCACGGCCATTGTCATGGGCAAAAAAGGCCAGGCCGTCTGGACTGACGGCTCCGACGCCGCAGCCCTTTCCGAAGGCATCCGGGAAGCCTACCTGGAAAACAACCTGCGCTATTCCCAAAACGCGCCGCTGACCATGTTCCAGGAGGTCAACACCAAATGCAATCTCCCGGCTCAGATAGACATTCTGTCCACGCCCGGCGATCAATACAGCTTTTTGTTCATGGCCAAAGGCGGCGGCTCGGCCAACAAAACCTATCTTTTCCAGGAAACCAAGGCCGTTCTGAACGAAAAATCCATGCTGGCCTTTATGCTGGAAAAAATGGTCAGCCTGGGCACGGCCGCGTGCCCGCCTTATCACCTGGCCTTTGTGGTGGGCGGCACCTCCGCCGAAGCCAACCTTAAGACCGTCAAACTGGCCACTGCTAAATATTACGACAATCTACCCACTCAGGGCAATGATTCCGGTCAGGCTTTTCGCGATGTGGAACTGGAAGCCAAACTTTTAAAGGCGTCCCAGGACCTTGGCATCGGCGCCCAGTTCGGCGGAAAGTACTTCTGCCTGGACGTTCGGGTCATCCGTTTGCCCAGGCATGGGGCTTCCTGCCCGGTGGGGATCGGCGTCAGCTGCAGCGCGGACCGGAACATCAAAGCCAAGATCAACGCGGACGGCATCTTTTTGGAGCAACTGGAAGAACATCCCGAACGCTTTCTGCCCGAAAGCCTCCAATCCTCCACCGAGGCCGTGCAGATCGACCTCAACATGCCCATGGACGAGATCCGGGCCATCCTGACCAAATACCCCGTGGCCACCCGCGTCATGCTGAACGGCGACATTGTCGTGGCCAGGGACATCGCCCACGCCAAACTCAAGGAGCGCCTGGACAGCGGCGAAGGCATGCCCGACTATTTTAAGGATCATCCGGTCTATTACGCCGGCCCCGCCAAAACGCCCGAAGGCTACGCCTGCGGCTCCTGCGGCCCCACCACCTCGGGTCGGATGGACCCCTACGTGCCCATCTTCCAGGCCGAAGGCGGCTCCATGGTCATGCTGGGTAAGGGAAACCGCACCAAGGTCGTCACCGACGCCTGCAAAAAATTCGGCGGCTTTTACCTGGGCTCCATCGGAGGCCCCGCCGCCAGGTTGGGCAAGGAATGCATCACGGCCTTGAAGGTTTTGGAATACCCCGAATTGGGCATGGAAGCCATCCAGCTTATGACGGTCAGGGACTTCCCCGCCTTTATCATCGTGGACGACAAGGGCAACGACTTTTTCTCCGACCTTTCGGAGCGGTATCAGGCCCTGCGCAAGAAAATGAACCTGGACTAATCCACAGCCGGGACTCCTTATAACCAGCAAACGCCCGGCAGGCTTAGGCCCGCCGGGCGTTTTAAGTTTCTCGCTTCTATGCTTTGCGCGGGAGCGGGTCTATTTTGATTGGAGTAAAACCGCAGCAGTACTCAATGAATTATTGCATGCGGCTACTCGCCCTTGACGATTTTCCGCCCCAATTCCCTGGCCTGGTCCATGGCGTCTTCGTGCTCCAGAACCGCGCCCTTGTCTTCCACCCGCCTGAAAAAGATGCCCCCGCCGTATTCCATGTCCATGGCGTCGTAAAAATATTTACAGGTCAGCTCGCACCCTTCAAAGAGGTTCTTGCCCCGGGTGGCGCCCACGCCAATGGCGTAGCCGATCCCGCTTTCATAGGGCACGGACGGCCCCTGGCCCTTTTTCAGCAGCCGGTCCGACCACATGGCCTGGGTGCGATCGATAATGGCCTTTAACTGGGCCGGGAAATTGTAGAAAAAAATGGGCCCGGCAGTCACAATGGCGTCCGCTTCCTTTAAAATAGGATAAAGATCCTGCATCTCGTCCTTGACCACGCACTTGCCGGTTTTGTCGCAGCCGCCGCACTCGCGGCAGCCTGAAATTTTATAGTCGCGGGCGTAAATCGCCTGTGTTTCCGCTCCGGCCCCTTTCGCTGCTTCAAGCAGGGCGTCAAGCAGCAGGTCACTGTTTCCGCCCTTTCTGGGGCTGCCGTATATTCCTAGAACTTTCATGTTTCCGCCTCCGTATAAGAGTATTCAAGATTGAGTATTATTGACATTATAAGAATTCAAGGACGCACGTCAACAAGGCTTCTTATTTGCATGTTCGCTAAAAGAGGTTATATTTAATCAATTCGCGTCCCGAGAGAATAAAAAACGCCGGGGCCATGAAAGGAAAATTAAAGGCCCATGTTTCCTATTCGAGACACCATCCCTTCCAACACTGTGCCGGTTGTTAACAACCTGATCATTGCCGTGAACGTTTTGATCTTTTTGATGCAGTTGAGCTACGGCGAGGCGTCGTCTCAAATTTTGATCCACTATGGGCTCATCCCGGCCCGGTTGACCGTGGAGCAATATTCCGCCCATTTCACCTTATTTCAAAAGGCATTCTGGTTGATTTCGTACATGTTTCTCCACGGCGGATTCATGCACATTTTGGGGAACATGTGGATGTTATATATCTTCGGGGACAATGTAGAAGACAGGCTGGGGCACCTGCGGTATCTGGTTTTCTATTTGGCCTGCGGTGTTCTGGCCGCCATGGTTCATATTATTTCGGACCCATACTCCAAGCTGCCCACCGTGGGCGCCAGCGGGGCCATAGCCGGAGTCATGGGAGCCTATTTCCTGCTTCATCCCCGGGCCAAGGTGCTGACCCTGATTCCCATTATAATCATTCCCTTATTTTTTGAGATTCCGGCCTTTTTCTTTTTGGGCGTCTGGTTCCTCATGCAATTTATAAATGCCGCGGGATCAGCCTCCGAGGGCGTGGCATGGTGGGCGCATGTAGGCGGCTTTATTTTCGGCATGATTCTGGTTCCTCTTTTTTCCACCGTCCCCCAGATTGGAGCGGACCGCGCGGTGCGCACCGTAACCCAGCGCAAGCGCTCGCCCAGGCTCCAGGTGCTGCACCCTGAATCCGCGCCTTCCTCGGCGGATTTGCACGGCGTGTTGAACATCACGCCTTCGGAATCTTTCCTGGGAGCGAAAAAACTGGTGAACGTCCCCTGGGGATATGAAAAGCGGCTGTTCACTGTGGTGGTCCCTCCAGGCATGAATCCGGGCGCCAAGCTCCGCCTGAAAGGCCTGGGCAAAGCCCGGTCAGACGGAACCCGGGGCGATTTGTATTTGGAGATCGCCCTGAACAGAAGATCCCAGGACCGCCAATAATTAACGACTTTCCCGGAAAAAAGGGCGACCCGTTATGGTGTGAGAATAACGGCCGCCATGCGCCGCCAAGAAAAATACATTCATATTTGTTGGTCCATGTTATATAATATTTAATGGTTGCACCCGAATTTTCTTTCTTTGGCCTTGATGCATGGAAAAATAATCCCTTATCGCCGCAGTCCATGAGCGGGATGAATCCCGCGCCTCAGATTGGACGGCCGGCGCGGTTAACGCCTGTTTTGAGGACAAGATGCCCATGGACCCCAATATCTTTTTGGAGCGCGTTCGCAAGGAATTGGAGAAATACGCCCCGATTCCCGATGACGAGTGGGAAAAGACCGACCGCACGGCGTTTACGCCGGTCCGATACGAGAAGGGGGAGCATTTTCTACGCATCGGGGACGTTCCGGACAAAATGGGCTTTATCTGGTCCGGTTTGTTTCGGATTTTTTGCATTACCGAGCAGGGCGACGAGCGGATCATGGCCTTTCGGGGCGAAAACCGCTTCCTTTCCGCCTTCAGCCCCTTTCTGGAAAGCCAGCCTTCCTGGTACGGCATCCAGGCCCTGGAGCCCAGCATTTTACTTTGCTTTGACCTGCAGCAATACCAGCGCCTCATGGCCGGCCATCCCTGCTGGTGCCAAATCAGCCGAAAATACGTTGAAAATCTTTTCATCGAAAAAGAAAGGCGGGAGCGGGATTTCCTGACCGAAAACGCCGAAACCCGGTATTTGAATTTCTTGCGGGAATATCCCGGCCTTGAAGACAGAGCGCCGCAATATCAGATCGCTTCCTATCTTGGAATCACCCCCGTGGCCTTAAGCCGCATCCGAAAAGCCCTTCGCAAAAAAAATCAAATCTCTTAACATAGGTTAATGCCCTAACCCTAGTCCTGACCTAAACTTTCCGTAAATTAAGCGCAACGCCGATTAATCCGGCGCCGCCTCTCGCGGCGGAAGAACAGTCGGCTTGACGACGGGAGGTTTTATGAAAAAGGCATTCATCACCGGCGCCACCGGTTTTCTTGGGTTGAATCTTATCGAGGAGCTGAGCCGTCAGGATTGGGAAATCCATGCTCTGCATCTGCCGGGCGAGGACCTTGGGCAGCTGTTACGGTTTCAGGTTCAAGCCATAGCCGGCGACATCCTTGATCCCGGCTCCATCAAAAAGGCTTTGCCGAAAGACGTGGACGCGGTCTTTCACTTGGCCGGGGACACCAGCACTTGGTCCAAAAACAACGCCCGCCAGTGGAAAATTAACGTTGACGGAACCATTAACGTCCTGAACGCGGCCGTCGCCCAAAACGCGGGCCGGTTCATTTACACCTCGTCCATCTCCGCTTTCGGCTTCCACAACGGCCCCATGTCGGAAGCCACCATCTCCACCGCCAAGGAATCCGGCGTGAATTATCACCTGAGCAAATTCATCGCTGAGCAGGAAATCAGGAAAAAAGCCAACCTAATCCGCTCGGTAATCCTTAATCCCTGCAACGTCATCGGCCCTTACGACCGGGTCAACTGGGCTCAAACCATCAAGGCCGTGCATCAGGATCGCGTGCCAGGCTATCCCCCGGGGACGGGCACTTTCGCCCATGTCAGGGACATCGCCGCCGCTCATATCGCCGCAGCCGAGCATGAAAACCCGGAGATCCAATACGTCCTGGGCGGGACGCCTGCCGCGTTTGAGCAGGTGTTTGCCGTGATTGAAAAGATCCTGGGAATGCCTCATTCCGGCAAGCTCATCTCAAAAAACAAGCTCAAAGCGTTCACGTACTTGCTGCAAATCAAGTCTTGGTTTGACGGCAAGGAGCCGTTGATCACCCTGGAAAAATATAAGCGCCTGGTGGGAACCCAGTTATGTCATGACCAGTTGGCCGTCCATGACCTGGGTCTGCAAAAGGCGCCCCTCGAGGAAATGTTCACCGACAGCTACCACTGGCTGCGGCAGGAAAACCTTTTGAACGATTAATGGAGGATATCATGGAAAACGAACCTAAAAACTTGAAGAAGGGCTGGGAGCTCATCGCTGAAGCCTTTGCCCAAAAGGGCGTGGAATACCTCTTTACCGTGCCGGGGGAAAGCATTTCCCCCATTCAGCGCGCTGCGGAAGCCTCCGGCATCCCCATCGTCTCCGCCCGGCACGAGCAGGCTGCAACCTTTATGGCGGAAACTTACGGCCGCATGACAGGCAAGCCGGGTTTGGTTGCCGTCACTTTCGGCCCCGGCTTCACCAACACGTTGTCGGCGATTCAAAACGCCAACCTGTCCAACTCGCCGCTCATCCTCATGGCCGGAGCCCACGGCGCTCCATCCCCGGACCGGCTGGGCCTGCAGGATATGAAGCAGGAGCCCATCATCGAATCCATCGTCAAAAAATCCCTGGTGTGCCGCCAGACCGAACGCCTGCCGGATTATATCGACATGGCTTTTCGCTACGCAGGAACCGGCAGGCCGGGGCCCGTCTTTCTGGAACTGCCCATCGACGTCCTGGACGGCGCCGTGGAATCCGAAAATGCCGTACGGCTTCACACCGAGGTTGCGTCGCGGCCCATCGATCCCAACGACGTTGTAAAAATGATGACCCTGATAAAGGAGTCTCTAAAACCCGTCATCATGGCGGGCAGCGGGGCCTACTTCTCCCAGGCCGGGCCGGAACTGGCCCAGTTCGTGGAAAAGGCCGGCATCCCGGTTTTCACCGGAAAATTCGGCCGGGGAATCGTTCCGGACTCCCATCCCCTGTGCTTTGAATCGTCGGTGGGCCTTAGGCCGGGCGCCGCAGCGCTGGCGACCATCGACTCCGACTGCATCATCCTGTTGGGAAATCGCCTGTGCCTATACAACGCCACTGGCTCCCTGTATCGGCCGGACGCAAAAATCATTCAGGTGGACATTGAACCCGAGGAAATCGGCCGGAATCGCTCCGTGGACGCGGCCATTTTCGGGGATGTCAAACGGCTGCTGGAGGCGTGCACCCATTGGATTGACGCCAAAGGCGCCGGAGAATCTCTTCGGGAGCGCTTCGCTCCCTGGATCGCGCAACTGCAGAAGGAGCATGACAATAACAAGGAATTGTCCAAGTTTCATTATACAAGCGATCAGGTCCCCATCCACCCGGCCAGGCTCGCCAAGGAAATCGACCGGTTCATGGACCGGCCCGACGACATCATCGTCTACGACGGCGGCGATATGCCCACCTGGATGCTGTCCTACCGCACCTGCGAGGCGCCCTGGAACGAAATGGCCTCCGGCCTCTACGGCTGCCTCGGCTGCGGCCTGCCTTACGCCGCCGCGTCCAAGCTCATCCGCCCCCAAAGCCGGGTCATGCTGTGCACCGGAGACGGGTCCATCGGCTTTAGCTTTATGGAACTGGAAACCTGCGTGCGTAAAGGCCTGCCCATCGTGGTCGTCATCGGCAACAACAATCTGTGGGGCATGACCGCCAACAGCATGATGCTGAAATTCAGGCATCATATCCCCAACACCGTTGAGCTGGATTTCGTCCCCTACCACAAATTGATGGAAGCCATCGGCATTCAGGGCTTTTTTGTGGAAAATCCGGCTGACATCGGCCCGGCCCTGAAAGCCGCTTTTGACACGGGCGGCCCGGCCATCGTCAACGTCATGACCGATCCCAGCATTATGGGGCCGGGCTCCGCCGGACTGGCCATGATTGCCGGCAACGAATTTTAATCCTGATTGAAAAGAGGACGCCATGGACCATCGTGAAACGACGCAATCGAATTACGGCCGATTTTCGGCCTGGTACATCCTGATTATCTGCAGCCTCCTATACATGGTCAATTATATTGATCGCCAGGTCCTGTCGATCACGGTGGTCCATATTCAGGAGGAGCTTGGCCTGAGCGATACCTTGATCGGAATCATCCAGACCGTTTTCTTCATGAGCATGGCCGTCTTCGCCTTTCCGGCCGCCTATCTGGCGGATAGGTGGAGCCGGCCCAAGTGCGTGGCGATTATGGCCGTATTATGGAGCCTGTTCACCTTCATCACCGGCCTGGGGCGGAGCTTCTTGGGCATACTCCTGCCCCGGGCCCTGGTGGGCGTGGGCGAGGCCGGCTTTACCTCCGGCGGCATCCCCCTTATCGCCTCGGCTTTTCCCGAAAAAGCGCGGGGCCTGGCCATGGGGATTTTCAACATGGCCATTCCCATCGGGTCGGCCATAGGCATGCTGTTGGGCGGAGTGATCGCCAGCACTTGGACCTGGCGGGCGGCCTTTTTTATATTCGCCATTCCCGGAGTCGTCCTCGGTGGGCTGGCGCTGTTGATGAAGGATTTTTCCAAACCGGACGAGATGGAAAAGAACGAAGATGACATCTCTTTTTTTCAGGCGGCGATTTCGCTATACCGCATACCGACCCTGCGCTGGCTTTACCTGGGATTCGCCATGCAGAACATCACCCTGTTTTCCTTCCTGACCTGGACCCCGGCCTATGTCATGCGCGCCCATAATGTGGACGCCACAGCAGCAGGCATGAAGATCGGCCTCATCGCCATGATGGCCGTTTTGGGGTCGATCCTGGGCGGGATTGCGGCCGACGCCTGGCAAAAGCGAAACAAACGGGGCCGCATGCTCACGGCCTTCTGGGGGCTGGCGGCGGCATCCGTCTTGCTGGTTCTTTCTCTAATGATGGAACTGTCCGGGATCGGCTTTGTATTGGGCCTGATTTACGGCGCGTCCTCGGTAATCCCCCTGCCGGCCATCACGGCAGTCACCCAGGACGTGGCGCCTTCGCATCTGAAAAGCGTGTCCTGGGGCATGAACGCCTTTTGCTGCTACGTCCTGGGAGGCGCCTGGGCGCCCATGATCGTGGGAGGCATATCAGACGTTCTTGGCGGCGGAGCCTCAGGCCTTAAAATCGCATTGCTCTTTTCCACCCTGGGCGGCTTCCTGGGCGCGGTTTGCTATTGGATCAGCTCCAAAACCTATCACGACGACCTGCAGCGCGCCGCGAAGGAATAGTCAGGCGCCTTTGGCGGATGTATGGACGTCGCTTGCTGCATTATATGTAGGGGCTCTGCTTGCCGCGCCTGTTTATGGGCAGGGTCTCCCTGCCCGATTTTTTTGTCCGTCATTCCCGAGCGTCCCTGTCGGGAATCCAGCGTCGTGTCCTGCGCCAAATGTAGGGGCGCTGCTTGCTGCGCCCGCGTATGGGCAGGGTCTCCCTGCCCGATTTTTTTATCTGTCATTCCCGAGCGTCCCTATCGGGAATCCAGCGTCGTGTCCAGCGCCAAATGTAGGGACGCTGTTTGCTGCGCCCGCGTATGGGCAGGGTTTCCCTGCCCGATTTTTGCCTGTCATTCCCGAGCGTCTCTATCGGGAATCCAGCGTCTCTTTTTTGTTTTTACCACGGAAGACACGGAAAACACGGAAACAAAAATTTCCGCGGCATCCGTGCTTTTCGCGGTTTGACATTTTTGTCGGGTCGCTTCGCACGAGAACGCCGAAATCCGCATCACTCCCGATGCCTCATATCACCCCGGATTTCATTTTTTCCCAAACCGGCTCCGCATGACCCGACCTACGATTATTGGTTAAATTAACGTTATTTCAATATGTTGCGTAGGTCGGGTTACGCGGCGCTGGACAAATGAACCTTGAATCATAAAAATGCATTTTCGCCGCATTCGAATTTAAAAAACGAAAGAATACGTGCGCAGCAACCCGACATTTTTGGCATGTGGAAATAGAGCCCTTTAAGCACATTTGTTTCGGCGCTTTCCGTGGTTTATATTCTTTTCGATCCCGTAACACGGGTAGCCCAGGCAGAGCAGTATCCTGCCTGGGTTGCGTAGCAACATGTTTTGCTGCCTTGCAGAAACAGGAGGCCAAAACCTCTACTCGAACGGAATATCTTTTTTACGGTGAGATGTAAAACAAGGGCCGCCGACACTTTGTTTATAGGCGCTCCCTCTGGGGCCGACTTTTACCAATCTTGTCTGTAGTCGCGCCCCCCTGTGGGCGCCGTTTGAAACGCGCCAACCGCGTTAATGGCAGGCTCCGGGGGCCTGCAACTACACTGCATATCCATCCTTCGCCGCCCCAAAATACGATGTAGCTCCAGGGCTTGCCCTGCGTTGGTTTTTAGCGGCGCCGGCAGCGGAGCTATCGGAACTGCGGTCGCAAGGAGGAATTTTCTTGATTTCAAGTGGTTAAATCGAAATTTGGAATGCTATCCCCCGAGAACTGCTTTAATGATTAAATATGCAAAGAAAAACGCAATGACGAGAGAGGCGATTCCTTGAATTAATAATAATCTTACCTGCTTTTCCTTCTTTTTTATATTTTCTCGAAAAGATTCCGTTGTAAAAAAATCTGATTGTTTATCATAGGTTGGTCTATTGAATATTGCGTAACATATTAAAAAGATACCAATTACAAAGCAAAATAAACAAAATATGACTATGATGCCCATAAAAAGTCTCCAACGGATAACCCCGGTAAGGGCCTTAGAGGCCGCGCGGAGCGCGTCCTAAAGCAGGCGCCGGGGGCCTGCGCTACATTGCAAATTCATCCTTCTTAGCTCCAGGGCTTGCTCTGCTTTAGTTTTTGGCGGCGCCGCCTACCTTAATATTGAAATCGGAGGCGTGAACAGAAATCTTTTTAGCTTTTGCAAGGCACCCTAAAAAGCCTAACAAAGAGATCGTGAAAGTCCAAGAGATCAAAAGTGAGCAATGAGAAACAATACTTGACAGGCAGTAGATAAGCTATTAGGCTATAATTATGATTGATTTAATTATAAATACCCTGGCAAGCATATTCGCGGCAGCCGATAATATTAGCGATCTGATGTGTATCATTTCCTCATCCAGCTTCGCCCTGGCTTGGTATAAAAAAAATGCATTTAGTTGGTTTGCAATGGCGCATAGTTAACCAACACTTGGAATACAAATGTCTTCTGGCCCAGGAATCCTTCAGTCACAGATACTTAACAAGTTAGCAGGGCAAGATTCCTATACTTTTCAGCGTGTCCTTTTATGGGAACTTGCCGCTGATAGGGAAGAGATTACAAAGACCGGATTGTTGTGCCACGGGATCGACACTGGATTAATCAAAAAATCATTTAGTGAAAACTTTAGAAGAGCAGTCAGTCGACTTGCTGAGATCAAAAAGATTGAGATTAAGGATGAGAAACTGACTAATCTTGATGAAGCCCTTACCTATTTTCCTTATCACACGAGCCAACTTGAAATTCATCAGCTTCGGATGCAACTTATTCCATCAATTAAAGATTACATCAACGAAAAAGACCCGCGCCGGCATTGGTACTTTGATATTGAAACAAATCAAATCGAAAGAATGAGAGGCACTAAAAACTTCCAACGTTCAAAAAAAATCTGGAGAGAACTACAAGAAAAGATTTTAATAATATTAAAAGAAGGAGATACAAGCCAGTTTGACCTATGGCTTGAATGTCTTGTGCGTGGCAGATACCTGTTCTACCGGAAAAAATTTAAGCACTCGGAGCCCCTAACCAACTTTTATAATGCCCTTAGTGACAACGAGTCCAGGTCAGCTATTGAAAGTAAAGCCCTAGAATTGTTGAATGAATTGATTGTATCGACCTTTGACCGCAAGGATTGGGATATCGGTGCACTTAAGTCTGTCTATTATGGGATTGCAGATTTTCAAAAAGGATACAGCGACAAACTATCACAAGAGTTGAAACATTACTTGAGAGACAAGCATATGGACTTGATTACGTCCCTGCCAGGGCACGAGGATCCTCCAGAGCCTAAGAATGATAAGCACATAGCAATATATCATCATCTATTTCTGCGAAGGATTAACTACAGCAAGTACTTAGATAAACTTCTTACCAGACAGATATTAAAAACCCAAAGACAAATACGCGCAATATGACATGGTTCTTGTGGTTCTTGGGCATGTCTCTCAAAAACTCAATAACTGTCTTTATGACAACGATCCCCCCTGTTGTTCATTCAGTTATTCCCTGCCGCAATTTCTTATTTCCGAGGCAGCTTTTTTCTGACCAATTCACGGAAGGAATTCCATTGGGCCTCGTTTTCAAAATAATGCGGGAAGAAAAAAAGGACTTGCCTGACCCCTGAATAAATAAGGACAACTTTTGCTGATTCGCGGTATCGCAACAAAAGATCCCATGAAACGTCTACAGACGAAGCCCCTACAAACTCCCATTTAATGCCTTCTTCCGTCACAGAACCCTTGACAGGCAACTGCATTATCTTGTTTTTCCGCCAATTGCGTTTGAGTGCAAAATTTTGCATAAACGGCAAGGCTGGGATGAGAAGCAGCATAGGAAGCCATGTTAGCAACGTTCCAACTGGCCTTGAGGATAATACCTGGAACCCTCCGCTCAGCAGGTCCATTGTCACGACAAGTAATATACAAAGCGCTGAAATGATATATAATTTTTTATAGGAAAAAGAGGCGACGACTTTATAGTCGTTTAGAGTTAACCGCCCTGCAAATTTCAACTCATCCATGAGTTTCAATCCTCCATCCAAATTATTTTGTTGTGAGTCTACCCTGGTGAAAAAAGTCCATTGAATTTTCGGCGCTTCACCGGTTTTTATTCGCACGACTTATGAGCATTGGTCATGCTGCGCTGGCCGGTGGCTTCCTGGACGCTCATCCACAGGCGGCCGTTGGGGTCGATGCGTTTGCGTTTGCCGGCCGAGGCGTCCATGGGCACGTGGACGAACTGATCGTGCCAATACCCGACGAGCAGGCGGGTTTTGCCGGCCATGCCGGCGTGGACGGCGTTTCGGGCCAAAAAGCTGCAAAACACATTGTCGTTGGAATTGGCCGGATGGCTGCGAATCATGTAGCTGGGATCGATGAATTTGAGGTTGATCTCCATGTTGATGGAGTCAAAGTAGCTGGCGATTTCGCTTTTTAAGAACATGCCGATATCGTGGAGCTTCAGGTTGCCTGAGGCGTCCCGCTCGGCGTTTTCCCCTTCAAAAAATTTTTGCCCCGCGCCTTCGGCGGCGACGACCACGGCGTGGCCCCGGTCCAAAAGGCGGGTTTCCAGGGTTTTGAGAAAACCGTTTTCCCCTTCCAGGTCAAAATCCACTTCCGGAACCAGGACGAAGTTCACGTCCTGCTGAGCCAGGGCCGCGTGGGCCGCGATAAACCCGGAATGGCGGCCCATGAGCTTGACCAGCCCAATGCCGTTGGGGTATCCCACGGCCTCGGTATGGGCGGTGCGAATGGCGGCGGTGGCCATTTCCACGGCGGTTTCAAACCCGAAGGAGCGGCCCACCATAAAGATGTCGTTGTCGATGGTTTTGGGGATGCCCACCACGCTGATTTTCAGGCCGCGTTTGGCGATTTCGTCGCAGATTCGGGTGGATGCCATGAGGGTGCCGTCCCCGCCCACGGTGAACAAAATGCCCACGTTCATGCGTTCCAGGCAGTCCACAATCTGGCCGATGTCCTGGGGGCCCCGGGACGAACCCAGCACTGTGCCGCCCGATCCGTGGATGTCCTCCACTTCCGCGGGCGTCAGGTCCACCACGTCGTACCGGTATTCGGGGATGAATCCGGCCAGGCCGTATCTTATTCCGTATATGCCGCGCACGCCGTAGCCGTAGGTGAGCTCTAGGACGATGGCCCGGATGATGTCGTTCAGGCCCGGGCACAGGCCGCCGCAGGTGACGATGGCGCACCGGACCTTGCTGGGGTCGAAAAAGATATGGCTTCTGGGACCGGCCTTTTCAAAGGAAGCGGGCTCGATGCCCAGGCGGATTTGCTCCAGGATTTTTTCGGTGTTGATTTCCACCAGCACCCGGTCCTCGTCAGGCTGAAAGCTGCATTCGGGCTTTCCGTTTTCGGATTTGCGGACCGGGGAGGCGATTCTCGCCTCTCCCAGGGTTTTGATTATGGTGTCGGTTAATTCCGGATTCATTGCCAGTCCTCATGATTACGCGCGCGGTCAGAAAAAATATTAGGGAAACAGCGTCAATACAGTGGATGCAATGTCCATGCCTCGGGATTAATGGCCGTTAAACCGGACCTCTCCCTTGCCCAGAATGTCATGCACATGAAGAATTCCAAGAACCTGATTCTTCTCCCCCACCACGGGCAGCACGGTGATCAGGTGGGCTTCCATCAGGTTCAGGGCCTCGCTCACTTTGGAATGGGAAGTCACCGCCTTGGGCGTGGGCGTCATCACGTCCTTGGCCGTTTTTCTGTCCACCCCGTTGCCCCGGGTGAGAAAACGGCGCAGGTCTCCGTCCGTGATAATGCCTTTAAGGGCGCCGTCCTTGTCCGTGACCAGGGTGGTGCCCAGGTCCAGGCGATCCATCTCGGCGATGGCCTCGGTCATGATGGTGTCTTCCAGCACGCAGGGGACGTCGTCGCCGGTGAGCATGATGTCCTTGATTTTGGCGGACAGGCGCTGGCCCAGGTGCCCGCCCGGATGAAAGCGTTTGAAGTCGCTGGACTTGAAGTTGCGTTTGTTGATGAGCACCACGGCCAGGGCGTCGCCTATGGCCAAAAGCGCGGTGGTGCTGGAGGTCGGGGCCAGACCCAGTGGGCAGGCTTCCCGTTTTACGCCCACGTCAATGACGATGTCGCTGTATTTGGCCAGGGTGGAGTTTACGTTGCCCGTAAAAGCGATGACCTTGCACCCGGCTTTTTGGATGCTGGGCACCAAAATGTTCAACTCATCGGTTTCGCCGCTGTTGGAAAGCGCCAGAAAAAGATCGTCTTCGCAGACCATGCCCAAATCCCCGTGCATGGCTTCCACGGGATGCAAAAACATGGAGCGGGTGCCCGTGCTGTTTAAGGTGGCTACGATCTTCCGGCCCACAATGCCGGACTTGCCGATCCCGCCGACGATCACCCGGCCTTTGCAGTCCATGATCAAATCCACCATGGCGGAAAATCCCTCGTCGATCTTCTCCACCAGTTCCAGCACGCCTTCCGCTTCTATTTTAAGAACTTCCTTAGCCTGTTCTATGGTTGTTTGGCCCATTATTTTTCCCGATTATTATCCACGGCCGATTTTCGCCGGCCGGATAAGTCAGCCGCAGGTTTCGGCTGCATGCGGTTATGACAATGTCAGGCGGATTAGCACTCGCTGACGGCCTTGCCCCAATGTTAAAGAGTCTCAATTTCCCGCCGGAAAATCAAGTTTTGATTTTCTTGGCTTTCATTTCCCTGAAAACGAGCGCATGCGCCGCGGTTTTTCCGCCTGACAAAATTCCGTCTATCCGGGCCGACAAATCATTGACGGCCCCGTCCCCGAACCGAACCGGCTGAAAAGACGGTCCGGTCCGGGGCGCGGCGGATATGGGTCATTATTTCTTCTTTTTCTGCTTATTGTTTTTTTTAGGCTGGGGCTGCTGGGATTTTTGGATTTTCGCCCATTGGTCCCGGAGTGTGACGGTGCGATTGAAAGTAACCATTCCGGTGTCGGGATCGACGGAGTCCACGCAAAAGTATCCCATTCTCTCGAACTGGCACTGGTAGCCGGGTCCGGCATCGGCCAGGCTGGGCTCCACCTTGCAGTCCTTGAGAACCTTCAGGGAGTCGGGATTGATGTAGTCTGTGAAATCCTTGCCTTCCTCCACGTCGTTGGGGTTTTCCTCGGTGAACAGATGCTCGTACAGCCTGACTTCCGAAGTGCAGGCATGCGGGGCCGAAACCCAGTGAAGCGTGGCCTTGACCTTGCGCCCGTCCGGGGCGTCTCCGCCCTTGGTGGCCGGGTCGTAGGTGCAGCGAAGCTCGACAACCTCGCCGTTCTCGTCCTTAATCACTTCCTGGCAGGTGATGAAATAAGCGTACCGCAGGCGCACTTCCTTGCCGGGAGAGAGGCGGAAGAACTTCTTGGGCGGATCCTCCATAAAGTCTTCCCGCTCGATGTACAACTCGCCGGAGAAAGGCAGCATCCTGCTTCCCTGGCTCGGGTCCGTGGGATGCAGCGGACAGTCCAGTTCTTCGGATTGTCCCTCAGGATAGTTGGTGATAACCACCTTCAAAGGATTCAACACGCCCATGACCCGGGGGGCGACCTCGTTCAAATGCTCCCTGACGCAGAACTCCAACAGGGCCATGTCCACCATGGAATCCCTTTTGGCCACGCCGATGCGGTCGCAGAAATTGCGCAGCGCCTCGGGCGGATAGCCCCTTCTGCGAAGCCCGGAAATGGTGGGCATGCGCGGATCGCTCCAGCCGTTTACCAGGCCTTTTTCCACAAGCTGAATGAGCTTGCGTTTGGAAAGGACCGTGTGGCTCAGGTTGAGCCTTGCAAACTCGATCTGTTGGGGATGGCAGGGGGCGTTCACATTATCCAGGACCCAGTCGTACAATGCCCGGTTATTTTCGAACTCCAGGGTGCAAATAGAGTGGGTGATGCCTTCCATGGAGTCGGACAGGCAATGGGTGAAATCGTACATGGGGTAAATCAGCCATTTATCCCCCGTCCGATGATGATGGGCCCTGCGAATCCGGTACAAGGTGGGGTCGCGCATAATCAGGTTGGGGGCGGCCATGTCGATTTTAGCCCTAAGCACCCGGGAGCCGTCCTCGAACTCCCCGGCCCGCATACGCTGGAACAGGTCCAGGTTTTCCTCGGGCGTACGGTCTCTGTATGGGCTGTTCTTTCCCGGCTCTTTCAGGGTTCCGCGGTATGCGCGGATTTCCTCGGGAGACAAATCGCACACGTAGGCCTTGCCCGCTTTGATCAACTCCACGGCAAACTCGTACAGCTTCTCGAAATAATCCGAAGCATAATGCAGTTCGTTCCAGCCAAAGCCCATCCAGCGGACGTCTTCCATAATGGAATCAACGTATTCCACGTCTTCCTTGGCTGGGTTGGTGTCGTCGAAACGCAGGTTGCACGTGCCTTTTTCGTGCTCTCCGGCTATGCCGAAATTCAGGCAGATGGACTTGGCGTGCCCGATGTGCAAATAGCCGTTGGGCTCCGGCGGAAAACGGGTGGCCACTTTACCGCCGTGCTTGCCGGATTCATTGTCTTTGGAGATGATGGTGCGGATGAAGTCCAGGCTTTTTTCCTTGCTCTCGTCATCCGGGCTTGCATTCTGAGTATGGTCGGGCTTTGCCATGGTTGTTATCCTCTTAACTATTCCTAACAATTACAGGTTTGGACTCCCCTATTTAATACAGCCAATAAAAAATGCAACCCATTTTGCAAGTAAAACGCCCTTTGCCTGTTCCAAACATTGTTGACGAATCGTTAAATGCAAGGTACAAACCAAATAACCCTATAACGGCCTATTTTCTCCAACAAAACAACAGAGACTATGGACCTTACCTCCTCTTATTGGGCATGGATATCCGTCAACCTCCTGCCGGCCCTTGGCTTTATTTTGGCGGTGCTCGTTTTGGCCCACATCCTTATGACCCGCCGATCTCCGCCAAGCACCCTGGCCTGGTTGATGGCCATTATCTTTGTGCCGGTGATTGGGGTTACGTTATACCTCCTTTTCGGAGGCCGTAAAACCCGCCACATGATAGAGAGCAAGCCTCTTTTGCCCGACCCGGAGCAAACCATAGACTCGGACGAACTGGCAGCAGGCGCTTACATTCAGCATAAACGCCATGGCGTGTTCAGGCCTTACGCCAAAAACTCCACGGTTTTGCTGTCCGACGGGGTGCACGCCTTTCACGAAACCATTCGCCTTATAGAAGAGGCTCAGGAGTCAGTATACCTCGCCACCTTCATTATGGGCAAGGATAGGACCGGCAGTTGGCTTATTGAAGCCCTGGCCGCCAAGGCTTCCCAGGGAGTCCGCGTGCGCTTGCTCATGGACGCTTTGGGCTCCATGAAGATCAATCGCCGCTTTACGCGCCACTTAACGGCCGCCGGAGGCAAAGTCGATTTTTTTATGCCCATGATGAGGCTGCCTTTCCGGGGTCGGGCCAACTTGCGGAATCACAGAAAAATCCTGACCGTGGACGGCAGGTCGGCCATTGTGGGCGGCATGAACCTGGCCCATGAATACATGGGGCCTAAAATGGCGCCCGGACGTTGGCTGGATATGGCCATGATGGTGGAAGGTCCTAGCGTGGCCAATCTTGAGACGGTTTTCCGCTCGGACTGGAAATTCGTCTCCGGCGAAACCCTGCCTGAGTCGGTAATTCCTCCCTGGGAAAACAACGACAAGCGCCAGGCTACGCTGCAGGTCATTGCCAGCGGCCCGGACGTCAAGGGGGATTCCCTCAGGGACGCGCTGTTAACCTGGATTTTCAAGGCCGAGATGCGTGCCTGGATCGTCACCCCTTATTTCGTCCCGGACGAACTTTTGGTGCAGGCCTTAAGCATTGCAGCCCGGCGCGGCGTGGATGTGAGGATTATCATCCCCAGGCGCTCGAACCATTTGATGGCCGATCTCGCCAGGGCGGCCTACCTGACCTATTTACAGGAGGCGGGCGTCTCGGTCATGCTGTATCAGCCGGGGATGCTTCACGCAAAGGCCATCATTGTGGATGACACCGTGGCCGTGGTGGGCTCCGCCAACATGGATATGCGCAGTCTGTTATTGAATTATGAGGTGGCTTTGGCTATCTATACCCCGGCGGTCATCCGTGAGGTGGACGCCTGGATGGGATGGCTGTTGAGCCACTGTTTGCCCAGGCAAACCAAGGCAAGTCCGTTCAAGGAACTGGCGTACGGCCTGGGTAGAATTTTTGCTCCGTTGTTGTGAGAGGGAAATGGCTAAGAAAAAAGGCAAGAATAATAAGGGTTTTAAGGATGCAAGCCAGGAAGTTCCGGCGAAAAAAACAAAAATAACCCCCGCGGCCGTGATCGCAGGAGGCCTGGGCTTGGCCTGCATTTTTTTTGGGGCGACAGGCGTGGCTAACGGCAAGCCCGGTGGATATTACGCCATGGTGCTGGGCGTCTTGTTTATAGCCGCCATCAGCATTGGGTGGCTGAAAAAAAGCTAGACGGGTTCATCAGTCAATATTCCCTGTGGGCGTCTTCCATATCCTCTTGGGTTATTCCCTCCTCTATCATGCATTTTTCCTTGCATTCAGGGCACAGGCCATGGCTGAACATCACGTCCGTATGGTCCGACAGATATTTCTCTATGCGCTGCCAGCTTTCCTTATCCGTCCGGATTTTATGGCAATACATGCAGATTGGCAGGATGCCCTCCAGGGTTTTGATTTGCGTCATGGCCAATTGAAGGGATTCCACCTGAGCCGCCAGAGCGCGTTGCAGGTCCAGAACCCGGCGGCCGGCCTTGATTCGGGCCTGCAATTCCAATCGGTTGAACGGCTTGCATATGTAGTCGTCGGCGCCCGCTTCCAGGCCGGATACAATGTCCTTGGGATCCTTGCGGGCGGTAAGCAAAATAATGTAATTGTCGCCCTCGCATAAAGACCGGATTTTTTTGCACAGCTCCAATCCATCCATTTCAGGCATCATCCAATCCAAGAGGAACAAGGAAAATTTTTTTTCCTGGAGTATTTTCCAAGCTTCAGCGCCGTTTTCTGCGGTCGTCGTTTCGTAGCCCCATTGGGCCAGGATGGCTTCCAAAAAATGGCGCGAAGTGGCGTCGTCTTCAGCTATCAATATATTCATGGCACACCCTTTTTTTTTGAAGCAGCGTTGTTTTTGCCCATCAGGATTGACATGCAAGAATTGAACCCACGACCGCTTGAGACAAAAAAGCCCGGACAACGCCCCTCGCGCGTCCAGGCTTTCTTTTCAGAAATTTGTATAGAGCTATTATTGCATGGCGGCCAGCTTATCAAAGTCAATGGCCCCGGCGTAAGCCTTGATTTCGTCCAGAGAAACCACATCGCCGTTTATGGTGATGAGATACTTGTTATTGACGACAATGGTCATTTCACCGGTTTGGTTGGCAGCGTCGTATTCGTACATGGCGCGCTGGCCGTTCACCTTGTCCAGCTTCATGCCGGAAGAGGAGGCAAACGCCGGATTGGACAGCATCATCATCATACCCTGCATGGCCGGAGAGTCCGTCATTATGTTGATGGTAATGTTGCTTCCATCCTTGTAATAATTGCGCTGGGCCGTAACGCCGCCGCCGAACATGGCTGCTCCCGCGGCCGTGGAAGTGGCGTCCTCAGCGGTCCATCCGCTCAGGGGTTTAGGGAACATGGTTTCCAGGTCCCCGCCTTTTTTCTGGCGAATCAACTGAGCGGCGTAGTCCAGTTGGCTTGCGGCTTCGGAATAATTGCCCGCTTTGTACTGGCTCACCCCTTCGTTGATAGCGTCGGTTACGTCGTCGGCCATGGCCGGGAAAGCTCCCAGGCACAGCGCCATTGCGAGTACTGCAAACGGAGTCATCCAGGATTTCATAGTCTTCATTTTCACCTCGTATTAAAAGAAAATTTTTTGATCCGGCGTCTTTTGAGATGGATGGAAATCCTTTAGCACAGCTTATAAAAAAAGCAATGGGAATATGAATGGCTTACATGGAGAAATATTTTAAATTGAGGGCCTCCGCCAGGAAAGAAGCCAGACCCCGCCGAATAGGCATGCAAGAATAACATCCAGGCCCATCCACCAGGATCGGGTTCTGCTAAACCAATGGTCGCGAGGCTTTACTTTTAAAGTTGTCGTGGAAAGCAAACAGCGATGATAGCCGCCGTCGTCATACTCCAGGATGAAAAACAGTGCATGATCCCCAGCCCTGTCAGCCAGGTTTTCCACTTCAAAGTCCACCAGGACGGGCTTGCCGGGAAGCAGCGTAAGGCTGCGCAAGGGTTTTTCACAGGACAGAGAGTCCGGCGCGGCCAGACGCGCTTTTGCTTGGATGACGTTTTGGGTCGTGTTGGTCAGGGTAATCAGTATAAGAGGATTTGCGCTGCCGGGCTTTTCCCGGAGTTTAGCCTGGACTCCAGCCTCGGGCGCGCCGGGCGTCTTAACGACTATTCCCGCCAGGGAGGAAAAGGGCAGGCTGTTCATGTCCCTGTAGCCGATGTGCAAAATAGCCGGAAAAGATCCCTGAACGCCCTGGGGAAGCTCCAGCGTGTAGGTAAACACCACGCACTGTTTGGAGTCAAGTTTATCCGCGCTGCTTTGCAATTGAAGGCCGTGATAGTCAAGAAGACTGGCCGCTCCGGCCTTTTTGACGTTTTCGATCACTTTTTCACGCGGGACGGCCTGGCCGGTGAATGTTTTCCCCAACACCTCCAGTTCGGCCGTCACAAAGTTGGCGGGGTCGTTGCCCAGGTTGGAGATTCTGGCAGCTATCTCCACGCGATTGCCCGTGGACTGGGCGCCAAGCTGGGTTTCGAGGGTTACATACCCGGCGGAGCACGGGACGGCGAAGATCGTAAGCAGCAAAATTACGGAAAGCCAAAACGTCCTTGAAATTTGCATGGGCATGATTTTTCCCCGGCTTGATTATATGTTTTAGGCGACGGCTTTCAAAAATGCCTCCAGGCTTTTCAAGTCCTGCACATTATGGACGACGCAAGGCCTTTCCTTGTCGTCCAGGACTTTTTTAACCATGCCCGTAAGTACATTTTTGGGGCCGATTTCCACAAAGACTTCCGTCCCGGACGCCTGCATGCCAAGCAGGGAGTCGCACCACTTGACAGGGCTGGTCAACTGGACCGCCATAATATCCTTGAGCTCGGCGGCGTCGGCGCAGGGCTTGCCGGTTACGTTCATCACCACCGGGCATTCGGGTTTGTTAAAGGCGAACTCGTCCAGGTAGGCGGCGAATTCCTCTTTGGCGCCTTGCATCAATGCGCTGTGCCAGGCGCCGCTCACTTTCAGGGGAATGGCCCGGGCTTTTTGCTCCTTGGCCAAAGCGCAGGCCTGCCTGACCCCTTCTGGCGAGCCGGTGATGACGATCTGGTTTTGGGTGTTGTGGTTGGCTACGGAAACGATCCCGGCGCTTTGCGCCTGCTCCACAATGGCTGACACCGCCTTGATTTCCAGCCCCATGACAGCCGCCATGGTTCCTTTATTGGCGCAGGCCTCCCGATGCATCAACTCGCCCCGTTTAAAGACCAGCTTAAAGCAATCCTCGGCGGAAATGGCCCCCGCGCATTTAAGAGCGCTGTACTCCCCAAGGCTGTGACCGGCCGTCAACGAGGGTTTGACGCCCTCCCTGACTATAGCTTCCATACAGGCCAGGTTAACGGCCGTAATGGCCGGCTGAAGGTTGACGGTTTCCGTCAGGTCTTCCATGGGGCCGTTAAAGCACAGGCGCCGGATATGGCGCTTGCACAACTCCTCCACCATATCGAAAAGTTCGCGGACGAAAACGAATTCGTCGTGAAAATCCTGCCCCATGCCCACAAACTGGGAGCCCTGGCCGGGAAACATGAAAACCGTGTTATTCACTATAGTTTACTCCTCGTCCGGCGTAAAATTGTCCCCATTCTGGGAATTGTTCAAATTAAATATGTCCCGGGTAAAGCCAAGGACTTCCTTTTTTTGCTTTTCCCTATGCCCGCCCGCCTTTAAAAATTGTATGGGGTCGTGCATCACCTTGTTGATAATGGACTGGGTCAACCGGTCGATGGCTTCCTTTCCATTTTCATCCAGGCCGGAAACATGGGCCAGGGTTTTGGCCATTTCGGTCTGGCGGATGGCCTCCAGCTTTTTCTGGAGGCTGACTATGGTGGGGACGATGTCCAGCCCCTCCAGCCAGGTGCGGTATTTGATGACGTTTTCGTCCACAATGCGCTCCGCCCGCACCGCTTCTTTTTGCCTTTCGTCGATATTGCGGTCGATCACGCCTTGCAGGTCGTCAATGTCATACACGAAATTATTGGAAAGATTGTTGATGGCCGGGTCGATGTCCCTGGGCACGGCGATGTCGATGAAGAACAACGGCCTGTTTTTCCTGGCCCGCAGCACCTTCTTTACGTCCTTTTTTTCAAGCACGTAGCCGGGAGCGCCCGTGGAGCTGATGATGATGTCCGCAATTTTAAGGTGCTCCTCCACTTCTTCCAGCCGGATCGGCGTTCCACGGAACCTCTGGGCCAAAGAAACGGCTCTTTCAAAGGTGCGGTTGGCTACAAAAACGCCCGCTGCGCGATGGTTTAACAAGTGCTCCACGGCCAGCTCCGCCATTTCGCCCGCGCCGATGAGCAGCACCTTCTTGTCCGTCAGCTCCCCGAAAATCTTTCGAGCCAGCTCCACCGCCGCGTAACTGATGGACACGGCGTGGTCCCCAATGCCGGTTTCCTTCCTGACCCGTTTGGCGGTCATGAAGCAGCGGTGCATAAGCCGGTTGAGGACTGCTCCCGTTGTTTTTGCCTGGGTGGCGAGCCTGTACGATTCCTTCATTTGCCCCAGGATCTGGGGTTCCCCCAGCACCATGGAATCCAGGCTGGAGGCCACCCTGAAAACATGCTGAACCGCCTCGTCGCCCTTATACACAAACAGGTTTTGCTCAAAATTTTCCAACGGCATGCTTTTGGTGCGGGAAAAGAAATCCTTGATAGCCGAAACGCCTTCGTCCGGATCCTGGCAAGCCGCCGCAACCTCCACCCGGTTGCAGGTGGAAATCAACACGGCTTCCGTGAGTTCAGGAATCCGGCTGAGCTCTTTTAACCCGGCGTCGGCTTCCAAAGAGTCAAAGGCGAAGCACTCGCGGATATCAACCGGGGCTGTTTTATGATTTAAGCCTACTAATACAATATCCATATCAAAACTTGGTGAACTGCGTATGATGGCCGAGTAAAAAGAAATTTACGCCAAAGGTTATAAGAACAACCGCCAGCCCGATTATGGCCATGACCGCCGCGCGTTTTCCTCTCCAGCCCACGGTAAGGCGCTCGTGAAGCAGGGCTGCGTAAAACAGCCACGTCACCACGGACCAAAGCTCCTTGGGGTCCCAACTCCACCATTTGCCCCAAACCGACTGGGCGTAGATAAAGCCGGCTATCATGCCGAAGGTGAGCATGGGAAACCCAAAGGCCACGCATGCATACCCCATCTTGTCCAGAACTTCCAGGGAAGGAAGCCTGTGATATATAAAACCATGCTGCTTTTTCTTGATGGCTCTTTCCTGCATGAGATAGATAATCCCCACGCAGGCGGCCAGGATAAAGGCTCCGTCGCCCAAAAATATGGCCGTGATGTGCACAAATGTCCACACGCCTTTTAACAAATCCGGAGACACGGCGGACGAGCCTGAAAACAGGGAGGAGGCTATCATGATTCCGCAAACCAGAGGCGCCACAAAGGCGCCTAAAACCATCAAGCGGAAACGCAGATTAAAGCCCACGTAAATCAAGGCTATGGCCCAGGCCGTAAAGCACAGCGTTTCCCGCAGGTTCTCCACCGGCATGATCCCGGTAACCATAAAACTGGATAGAAGCACAAAGGTTTGAATGCCCAGCCCCAGGACAAAAAAGTAATGCCCGACTTTGTGGTAAATCTCCTGATGAAAAATCAGGTATCCCAGGTATCCGAAAAAACCCGTTACATAGGCTGATAAAGCAAGAACAAACAGCATATAAAAATCGCCTCCGTTAAACCGGAATAAACAACCTTAGCACTCAGGGCTGTCTTTCGCCGCGCCACCTTATGGTGAGAGCGTCGCCCTCCACCTCATATCCTTCCAGGCGGGAGAAAAAATTCATGCCGAGCAAAGACTCGTCCAACTCGGAATCATTAACATAGGCCGGCAGATTATCCAGGACAAAACCCGCAACCCGCAGTTCGTCCAACTCAATCCTGGCGGTGTCAACCAGCCCGTTGGCCGTTGAGGCCTGCCTGTCGTAAATCAAGTTATCCGTATCAAAACCGGCCCTTTCCGCGTCCCTTTTGGCCAGAACCACGTTCGTGGCGCCCGTATCCGCCAAAAAAATGACCGGAACCCCGTTCACCTGCCCCTGAAGATAAAAGTGACCGTTGCTGGCCTTTTTATAAACATGGGAGTTTTCAGAAACCGCCATGCCCTGGTCGGGAACCAGCACGGAAACCACCCTGTCTTTCACGGCGCCCAATTCCGCTTTATAGGCGTATAGGGTCACGCAGGCCAATATAATGCCAAACCAGGTCAGCGCCTGTTTGGCGTATGTTCTCAGCCCATTACCCGATAGAGACCGAACCCAGAATGCAATGAAAATTGTCATGGCGCCCGCCCAGACAACATCGCCCTTGTCAAAGCCTGTAACCGCACCCCGGGTTTTCGTGAAGAAAAAAATCAGCCCGAATCCAAAAATAAGCGTAACCACGAAAGCAATGGATCCTGAGCGGGAGGATTCCGGTTTTTCAGAATCCTCTATGGGCTCGGAAACGCCGGAATCCGTATACTTCGCCCAAGGGTTGGCGTCATCCCGGTTCTGTCTTTTGGGCGTCTGGCTCACTCAGCCTCCGTGCATTCAAATCTGTCGTTCAGACCTCCCACCAACTCGCGAATGGAATAGCCCGCTCCTAAAACTTGCTCCAACAGTGCGTCAGCCCCGTCTTCGTCCCGGGCGGCCAGAAGATCCAAAAGGCCGCCGCCGATCAACCGGTTGAACAGGCCTTTATGCTCCTCCGGGGCGTGGGATTGGGCCAGCAGCTTTTTTCTGACGGCGCCCATGAGTTCCAGGAAGACGCCGTACTCCGCCCCGAACATGCATTGCAGATCCTGGCGGATTTTCTTTGCAAAAGCCGGACTTTGCCCGCACGTGGATATAGCTATCACCAAATCCTTTTGATTGACAATGGACGGCAAAATAAAATTGCAGTCCCCGGGCCGGTCGGCAATATTGCATAACAGATTGTTTTGATGCGCGTCCCGGCTGATTTTTTCGTTTAAATCCGCGTCGTCCGTGGCGCCGATCAATAAAAAAGCCCCGTCCAGATCCGCGCTTTTGTACCCCCTGGCATGCAGGATGATTTCCCCCTGAGCGGCCAGGTCCACAAGGGAATCATGGGCCTGGGGGCTGATTACCGTAACCCTGGCCCCGCATTCCAGCAAGGTTTTCACCTTGCGGGCGCCCACGGCGCCGCCTCCGATCACCACGCATTTTTTGTCCGTGACGTCCAGCATCACCGGATAATAACGCATCAGATTAGGATCTCCATCAGGTCTTGAGCCAGGTCCAAAGGGCCGCTCCAGGTCTTTCGGCATTGGTCGAAAACGGGCGCCTCGTCGCATTCCGGGTAGAAATGCGTAAGAACCAGCTTTTTCACTTCCGCCAGGGCGGCGATTTCTCCCGCCTGGGAGGGCGTCAAATGCCCCGGAACCTTATTCTCGTCAGGCAGTGCGCACTCGCACAGCAAAAGGTCTGCGCCCCGGGCCAGATCGATCAGGTCCTGGCAATAATCCGTATCCCCGGAATACACAAAGGACTTGCTTCCGGCGTTGATTCGGAAGCCCACGCTTTGATCCGTATGCTCCATGGGCCGCGTTTCCACGGTAAAATCCGCAAAGTCCCGCCGATCCGGCCCGTCAGCGTCCACTTCCAGGATTTCCATGATTCCCGGATCCAGGACTATCCAGTCGCCAAATGCGCTTTGCAGGTTTTTGTAAAACTCTTTGAATCCCCTGGCGGCGATTATGGAAAAAGGCGTCCGCCGGCCGTATTCCCTCGGGTACTTGGTCGAAAATAAAAAGGGAACGAATTCCCCCACATGGTCCGGGTGCAAATGGCTGTAGAATATATGAGTCACGTCAAGGATCGTATGCCCCGTCTCCAATAGGCGGCGTATGGTTCCGGCCCCGGAATCGAAAAGCAGGCGGCTGCCCCCCACGCTGACCAGGGCGGAGCACGTGCTTCTCTCTAAGGACGGTACGCAGGTTCCTGATCCTAATATACTGATTTTCATAGACTTTATTCCAGTCATACGACCCATTTTGTTTTTGCGCACGAAATCCCCATGGAAAAACGCCTTTTTTACCACTTTACCCCTTATCGCGATTTGACAAGGAAACGCAAGTGATTATTTTTTGATGAAAGAAAGATAACTATCCGGTAACTTGGGATATTTCCATTTTATATAAGGAGTCGCACAAATGCGTTTTGACAAATTCACCATTAAGTCCCAGGAATTATTGGGCGAGGCCCAAAACCTGGCCGTTACCAAGGGACACCAGCAAATAGAGCCCGAGCATTTTGTCTCGGCCATGCTTATGGAAGACAAAGGCATGGCCCGGTCCATGTTTCGGAAAATGGGCGTTTCCCCCGACGGCGTAGCCAATGAGTTCGCCGCGTTGATAGAAAGGATGCCCAGAGTAAGCGGCGCCGGGGCGGGCGAAAGCTATTTGTCCCCCAGGTCCAAGCAGGTCCTTCAAAACGCCATGGCCGAAGCCAGCAAAATGAAGGACGAATACGTAAGCCTGGAGCACATTCTCCTGGCCATAGCCGACGAAAAGCATGGAGACGCTTCCCGCACTCTGGCGTCCCACGGCATTACCAAAGACACCCTTTTAAAAGTGCTCCAGAACATCCGAGGCTCCCAAAGGGTTACGGACCAGAACCCGGAAGAAAAATATCAGGCCCTGGAAAAATACTCCCGGGATCTGACCGAACTGGCCCGCATGGGCAAGCTGGATCCGGTCATCGGACGTGACGACGAAATCCGCCGCATTGTCCAGGTGCTAAGCCGCCGCACCAAAAACAACCCGGTGCTCATCGGCGAGCCCGGCGTGGGCAAGACCGCCATTGTGGAAGGCCTGGCTCAGCGGATTGTACGGGGCGACGTTTCCGAATCCCTGAAAAACCGCCGCCTCGTCGCCCTGGACATGGGTTCCCTGATCGCAGGCGCCAAGTACCGCGGCGAGTTTGAAGACCGGCTGAAAGCCGTGCTCAAGGAAGTCGAGGACGCCGAAGGCGAAGTCATCCTCTTTATTGACGAAATGCACACCCTGGTGGGTGCGGGCGCAACCGAAGGCGCCATGGACGCCTCCAACATGCTCAAGCCGGCCCTGGCCAGGGGCAGCCTGCGGTGCGTGGGCGCAACCACCCTGAACGAGTACCGCAAGTACATCGAAAAGGACGCAGCGCTGGAACGGCGATTCGCCCCGGTTTTCGCCGCCGAACCCACGGTGCAGGACACCATTTCCATCCTGCGCGGGCTGAAGGAAAAATACGAAGTGCACCACGGCGTGCGCATTACCGACGCCGCTATCGTGGCCGCAGCCACGCTTTCGGACCGGTACATTTCAGATCGGTTCCTGCCGGATAAGGCCATTGACCTGGTGGACGAATGCGCCTCCAAACTGCGCATCGAAATCGACAGCATGCCCCAGGAAATCGACGAGGTGCAACGCAGGATCACCCAGGCTCAGATCGAGCGTCAGGCTTTGAAAAAAGAAAAGGACGCCGCCAGCAAGGAGCGTCTGGCCAAGCTGGAACTGGAAATCTCGGAGATGGAAGAATCCATGCGCGAGATGAAATACCACTGGCAAAACGAGAAGGACGCCATCGACGAGATTACCAAGATCAAGGAAGCCCAGGAGCGCCTCAGCATCGAGGAGGAGCAGGCCGAGCGCCAGGGCGATTTGAATCGGGTGGCGGAACTCCGCTACGGAAAGGCCAACGAGCTCAAGCAGGCCATGGAGCGGGCCCACGCCAAACTGGCGGACCTTCAGAAGGACCGCAAAATGCTCAAGGAAGAGGTGGACGACGAGGACGTGGCCGAGGTCGTGTCCCGCTGGACCGGCATTCCGGTTTCCAAAATGCTGGAAAGCGAAAAGGAAAAGCTCGTCCGCATGGAAAGCCGTCTGGAAAAACGGGTGATCGGCCAGCATGACGCCATCGTGGCCGTTTCCAATGCCGTGCGTCGCGCCCGGTCCGGGCTCCAGGACCCCAATCGCCCCATAGGCTCCTTTATTTTCATGGGCCCCACGGGCGTGGGCAAGACCGAATTGGCCAAAGCCCTGGCCGAGTTCATCTTTGACGACGATCAGGCCATTGTCCGCGTGGACATGAGCGAATACATGGAAAAGCACTCGGTGTCGCGCCTCATCGGCGCCCCTCCAGGCTACGTGGGTTACGACGAAGGCGGATACCTGACCGAAGCCGTCCGCCGCAGGCCCTATTCCGTCATCCTGTTTGACGAAATCGAAAAGGCGCACCCGGACGTATTCAACGTGCTCCTGCAAATTCTCGACGACGGACGCATGACCGACGGACACGGCAAGACAGTGGACTTCAAGAACACCATCATCATCATGACGTCCAACGTGGGCAGCCAGTTCATCCAGGATCTGGGATCCAGCAATCCCGAGGAAATGCGCCGGCGGGTCATGGACGCCTTACGCGCCACCTTCCGCCCCGAGTTCCTGAACAGGGTGGACGAAACCGTGATATTCAACAGCCTGAGCGTGGAAGACCTGGCCCAGGTGGTCAGAATTCAGACCGACCGCCTGATCAAACGCCTCACCGACCAGCACGTGAACCTGGTCATCACGGAAGAGGCTTTGGTCCTCCTGGGGCAAAAGGGCTACGACCCCGCTTACGGCGCCAGGCCGCTCAAGAGGGTCATCCAACGGAGCCTGGAAAACCAGCTCGCCCTCCTGATCCTGGAAGGCAAAATCCACCCGGACTCCACCGTCACCGTGGACGCCCAGGGCGACGACATTGTCTTCAACTTCGGCTAACCCGCCGACAAAAATCCCGGGGGCTTCGGCCTCCGGGATTTGTCCTTTCATTCCCCGGTGATGCCTGCCATATATTCTTGACCACAGTAAAAATATAATATATTTTATACATAAAAGGATTTAATGTATAAAATATGAAACATTCACAGATCGCAAAAACCAGCCTTTCTCCTCGGGCCGCAGAGAATATTCAAACTTTGGGAGAACGCATTCGAATCGCTAGAAAGCGCCGAGGATGGACCATGGAGCAAATGGCGTCCAAGATGTACGTCTCAAGGCTCACCCTTGCCCGGCTGGAAAAGGGAGAGCCTGGCGTGTCTTTGGCGGTGCTCGCCTCGGCGCTTTGGGTGTTAGGCCTGGAAGATGATTTACTGAATGTCTCAGTCCCAGAGAAGGACGCCGTGGGCGTCTATCACGAGCGCCGCCGCCTGCCAAAGCGTGTGCGGGCGGCGCATACGGACGAATTGGATTTTTAATCATGGCGGAAAGAAAAACCACGGTTTTTGTTTATCTTCCGGGAGAGACGCAGGCCGTCCCGGCCGGAATCTTCACCCATAATGAAAGCATAGGGATAGGCGGTTTCGCATATGGGAGAAAATACAGGGAGCTGTCCAAAGCGGTTTCCGTGGACCCTATAGCACTTAGCCTTGCCGCTCCCATCAGGGAAGTTCGCACCAATAAAGGATTATATGGAGCGTTCCGGGATGCCGCTCCCGACCTTTGGGGCCGTCTTATCATTGCCAAGGGGCTGAAGGTTCCACCGGAGGCTCTTACCGAAATGGACTTCCTGATGGAAGCAAACGCTACCCGGGTGGGGGCCCTGGATTTCCGTCCATCTCCCGAAAGTCCGGAACCTGTGATGGAACTCCCCAATTTCAGCGTTTTGGAGGACATACAGGATGCGGCCCGATTAATGCAGGAAGGCAAAACGATTCAGGCCGACCTGCTGAATCTTATGCGGCAGGGCAGCAGTATAGGCGGGGCGAGGCCCAAATGCACGGTGGAATGGAACGATGCACTTTGGATAGCCAAGTTTTCCTCCGTCGGAGATACGATAAATTTGCCTCGTATAGAGTATGCGACAATGAAGCTGGCTGAAAAATGCGGGATTCGAGTCCCCCCCATGCAAGTGAAGGCAGTGGGAGGAAAAGACGTTTTTTTGATCAAGCGTTTTGATCGGACGAAAAGCGGCTCAGGCTGGCTTCGACAGGGCTTTTTAAGCGCTCTTTCATTCATGCAGTGGGATGAAACGGACTACCATTTGTGGAGCTATGGGGCCTTGGCGCAAACTATGAGAAAGCACGTTTCCATAAATGATATTAAAGAGTTGTTCAGCCGAATGGTTTTCAATATCCTGGTTCGCAACACGGACGATCACCCTAGAAATCATGGCTTTTTATGGAATGGAGATCAGGCCTTCCTTTCCCCCGCGTATGATATTACTCCGTCCTTGGCGCGGGAGGGAGTCAATACGGAATTCGGCCTTGTTATGCATGTGGGCAGCCAGGGAAAAATGGCGGACCTTAATAACGCGGTTTCCCAATGCGAAGGATTTGGCCTGTCCAAAGAAGAGGCTGTTATTATAATTGATCGATTACAAGGTATAGTTAAAGGATGGCTGGATGTCTTTTCTGAGTCGGGCGTTACTGAAAATGAAATATCGGCCCTGGCGCCGTCATTCACCCGCTGCTTCGACCCTCTTCCGGAAATAAAATAGCTTCCTAAAAACGCTCTATCCTCCAAATTTCAACAATTTTTCCACCATAAGCCGGCCGGCCTTGGCGCTGTGGGCGTCCTTGTTGGAGGCCATGAGGGCCAACTCTCCCTGAGGCAAAAGATCCACGGTTTTTTCCAGGGTGTCCAGGCCGTGGAGGCTGTCCGTTTCCGTGCCGATGATCACCACCGGGGCTTGTACCTTGGGCAATTTTTCCCACAGGCTGTAGTTCCGCAGCGCTAAAGCGTTGGCCTTGAGCCGGGCGGGTTCTGCGGCGTCCAATGTTCCGTAATACTTGGCGATCTGCTCGGGTTCCTTTTTTCTGTCCACGCGAAAGTACTTCAAATACCATTTGATGATGGGCTTGACCACAAGGTACAGGGAGGGATGAAAATACCGGATGACGGGTACGCCCCATGCCGGATACTGGAACTGGGGCACTGGTCCGACCAGTAGCCCAGTTGCCGGCTGCCGAAAATCCTGGCTCATAAGGTCCAGCACCACGGTGGAGCCCAAGGAACTTCCCCCATAGGCGAAGGCGCGATCCTCAGGGATCATTTCATCCACCACTTCAGCCACGTCCTTTGCCATGCGTTCAATGGAGAACTCCAGGTTTTTGAAATCGGGCAGTTCGGCGCTGATTTTTTCGCGCGTTTCAACGTATAAGGTGCGAAATTGAGGGGTTAGCTCCTGCAAGACTTCGGCCCAGCCTTTGATCATGGATATCCAGCCGGCCACAAAGACCATGATGGGCAGGGATTTATCTTCGTCCGGCGGGATGAATTCCACAACCTTCAGAGTCGCCCCGTCTGAAACCTTGACATATTCCTCCCGAAAGCTCACTCCAGGGACCGTATAAGGACTGTATGGCATGACCGCGCCTCGTTTATATGTCTCATTATTTTAAAAGGTTGGATCAGTTTTAAAAAGGCCGATTGATCAAAATAAAAACCGGGGCGGGGATGCATGCTTCCTCCCGCGCCCCGGCTGAAATCAATGGCGATCGCCGTATCCCGGACCGGCTTATGCCAGGTTTTTCTCCAGGAAGTCGGCTTCCGCAGCGGAGACCTTGTCAAACAGGTCGCCCAGATACAAGTCAAAATGGCCGCATTCCAAGGTCATGATTTCGCTGTACAGAGAGGCCTTGGCGAATCGTTTGGCCGAGTCGTAAGGGCACAGATTGTCTTCAGTTGCCAGCACAAACAGGGACGGGCAGGGCAGTTCGGCGGCTGCAAAGCCCGGGCGGTACTTTGCGGCTTCCAGCAGGCTGCGGGCGGTGACCTTGTTTTCCCATTCCGAGTCTTCGGGAATGATGGCCATGTAGCCTTCCAGGTTTCCTGGCTGGTTCAGGGCGGCCACTCTGCCGACTTCGCCCACTGCGGGAATGTAAATGGGATCGCCGAAGCTCACAACAGACCAAAGATCCTTGGAAATTGCCTTGGTGGCCTTTGCAAGAAACTGGGGCCCTAACATGCTTAAGGTGTCGAAACCGTCCGTAAAGGGCACCTGGGAGACCACGGCGCGGACGGCGCGGTCTTCGGCCGCCACTTTCAGGACGTGGCCGCCGGAAAAGGAAGATCCCCAAAGGGCGATTTTGTGGGGATTGACCAGGCCGGACTTGCGCACGTGCTCCAGGGCGGCGTGCCAGTCCTGGACGTGTTTTTTTGGGCTGGCGTGATGGCGCGGAAAACCGTCGCTTTTGCCGAACCCGCGGTAGTCGAACAGGAAGGCGGCGATGCCGCGTTCCAGGAAAACTTGCGCGAAATCATAGAGCCTAAAGGCTTTTTCAGCGCAAAAGCCGTGAGCCATAACCACCACGGGCGGATTTTCAACGCCCTGGGGCAGCAAAAATTCGCCGTCGCAGGTTACGTTTTGGGACCTGAAATTTGATTGTTCGGTTTTATACTTCATGCTTCCTCCAGTGCTTTATTGATAATCTTGGCCAATATTCAAAACGCGGGCCCGCCCGGCATTGGCTTCCGGCGGCCGGATTCATTCCTATAGGGTTTCCTCGCCGATCCAGGCTAAAAATTCCGAATTGCCTCCTGTGATGGGCATGGTTACGACGCAGGGGACTTCGTAGCTGTGCAGTTCCAGGACTCGTGCATTCAGCTTTTCCGCCAGGGAGGCCTTGGTTTTGGCGATGACCACCACCTCTGCGTCGTTTTCAATCTTGCCCTTCCATTGATAGACCGATTCCATCTGAGGCAGGATGTTGGCGCAGGCCGCCAGCCTCTCCTCTACTAAAGCCGAGGCGATTTTCCGGGCTTCATCCATGCTTCCGACTGTCATGTAAACCAGGACCGCTTCCACTTCACTCCTCCTGATCTTCCCGAAAAACTGCGCCGGGAAGAAAAAATCGGGCCTGAGGACGCCCATTATCTGCCGCAAGGTATAACATTACATCATGGCAGGCTTTACCACAAAGAGCCTTGGTGTCAAGTCATTTGGACGGCCGCCGCGCCGAAAATCCGTGAATTTTCCTGGTTTTCTTGCAGGAGAGCCTTGTCTTTGGTATTAGTCCATAAGCATTTGAATCTTCCTTTGAGAGTGCAGGAGGCCTTGCTTGTCATGCTCGAAATTTTGGTCACATTAAAAAAAAAAACGGCAAGATGCCTATTGGCCGCCGTCATTTGCGTATGGACGGCGTCCTGCGCATCCGGTCCGGCGAAGGACGGTCCCATACCCGGCGCATCCTATTTTGACCGCGCCATTTTTTCCGAGAGCAAGGGCCGCCATTTGGCCGCCATCGAGCAATACACGCGGTACCTGGAATTGAACCAAAATTCCCCGGAATACGCGGCGCCTGCGCTGAATAATCGTGGAACTTTGTACTGGGTGATCGGGCGTTATGACGAAGCGCTTCAGGATTTTGACAAGGCCGTGGATATGCAGCCCGACGCGGCTCTGAATTACATCAACAGGGGCAACGTATACGCGGACATGGGGGACGTCGAGCGCGCCATTGAAGATTATAACCAGGCTATCACTCTGGACCCCAAAAACGGCCTGGCCTATTCCAACCGGGGGCTTGCCTGGAGTTCGTTAAAACGGTTTGACCAGGCCATTCCTGACCTGGATAAGGCCATAGAATTTGGGCACGAGGGCTTGTACAAAAGCCTCATGAAGCGCGGGGTGATCCGATACGGAACCAAGGATTACAACGGGGCTGTGGAGGATTTTTCCCAAGTCATTGAGATGCATCCCGGATTGATCGAGGCCTATTATTTTCGCGGCCTGGCCCATCAGCAATTGAACGAAGCGGAAAAAGCGCAGACCGACCTCCAAACTGCCATGGACTTGCAAAAGGCCCTTGAAAAACAATAGGATGGATAAAAAACTGCGCCATGAAGGCGCTGCAGCCATTAAGGGAGTGTAGCATGGCCTTTGAAGAAGAAATGACCTGTTGCGAAAAGACCATTCTTTCCGAACTGCAGGGCGCCTGGGGCCTCTTGCGGGACGCCGTGGCCGAATCCCAGGACTTCCCTGAAGGGCGGCGGGCTCTGTTCCAGATTGACGAAGCCATGAGTTGGGAGATCGTGCGGGATTTAAGGCGCATGCCGCCGTTTCTTCTGGTGATCCGTAATATCTGCACCATGGGGGACGCTCCCCAGGAGGTCATGGATTACATCCGGTACGTGGACGAAATCCTGACCGAGGTTTTGGAAGAGTATCCCCAATAAGGCCTTGCCCTGCTGTTTTTTTATGCGGCCGGGAGAGATTGTTGAAATCGGGAAAGACCGACGGGTCTATGGAGTTGATTGGATTCTTGTTTTGTATGGTTTTACATGGACCGTTCGTTCGCACGGCATAATGGGTTTTAATGGTCATACAGGCCGCACCTACTGCGCTGGCGCGCCCAGGAAAGGAACTGCTTTGCCTGGGCCGCCCTGCAAAACCCAACGAAAAAGTCGCGGAATCCGCCTCGAAAAATTCGACCTGCCAGGTCTCAAACGTCAAACGTAGATTTGACCCCATTTTTTGACTACCTCAACCCAGCCACGCTCTGAATGATGAACAGGGCCTCTTCCATATCAAAGACTCCGTCTGTTCCCAGGGCGTTGTCCCGTCTGACGGTCCCCTGGTAGACATCCACCGCGATTTGCAGGCAAATGATGGCGTCCTCCAGGTTTACCGTTCCGTTGTTGTTGACGTCGCTGGAGTTCCTGCCCAAGCAGCGGTCGCCTATGCCGTCGTTGTTGTAGTCAGCCTGATCGACGTTGGGAGTGAACGGGCAATTGTCGCATGGGTCGCCAAAGCCGTCCCCGTCGGAGTCATCGTTGTTTGTTGCGATAAAACCGGGGCAATTGTCGCAGGCATCGCCCACGCCGTCGCCGTCCGCGTCCTCCTGGGCCGGATTATAAAGGGAAGGGCAATTGTCATACAGTTCGTCATCCGCCCCGTCAGCGTCCACGTCGAAATAAAGGTGAAAAACTTCACCGGATTGGAGCACTCGAACCGGATTGTCGATATAGTCGATAGCCTCTTCAGCGGCTATCTGGCCGGCTTCATTATTCCCCCAGGCCCACAGGGCGCCGTCCTCTGTCAAGGCAATAGAGTGACCGCTTCCTGCACTAAGCCCAACCACGTTGGAAATGACTATCACTTTTTGCGGCGTGTTTTCATCAGCCAGAGAGCCGCTTGTCCCAATCCCAAGCTGGCTGTCGAAATTATAACCCCAGGCCCATGCAAGGCCATCCTCTGATATGGCGATGGAGTGGTTACGTCCTGCAGCAATTGCTTTTATGTTGGAAATGGCTGCCACTGGCTGCGGCGTGTTTCTGTCATCATTGTCTCCCAGCCCAAGCTGACCCCGGGTATTATTTCCCCAGGACCACACAGACCCGTCCCGGGTCAGGGCCAGGGAATGTCTATATCCGGCAGCCATTGCAACCACATTGGAAATGGCGTTTACTTTCCGGGGCGTGTTTCTGTCATCATTATCTCCCAGCCCAAGCTGACCATAGGTATTATACCCCCAGGACCACAACGAGCCGTCTCTGGTCACAGCCAGGGAATGTCTATATCCAGCAGCCATTGCAACCACATTGGAAAGGGCGTTTACTTTCCGCGGCGTGGTTTTAGAAACATTGTCTCCCAGCCCAAGCTGACCATAGTAATTATACCCCCAGGACCACAACGAGCCGTCCCTGGCCAGAGCCAGGGAGTGACTGCCCCCGCCGGCAATGGCAGCCACGTTGGATATGGCGGTTATTTTCTGCGGCCTGTTTTCGGTTGAAAAGGTTCCACCGGTCCCCAGCCCGAGTTGGCCGGAGCTATTGGCTCCCCAGGACCATACCGAACCGTCCGGAGCCAGGGCCAGGGCATGAGAATTTCCAGCGGCTATTGAAGCCGTAGAAGGAAGGGCGTCCACCTTGGTAGGCGTGAATACATCATCATTCTCCCCCAGCCCCAGCCCGAGTTGGCCAGGGCCGTTGTCTCCCCAGGACCACACCGAACCGTCGGTTTTCAGGGCCAGGGAAAAATTCCCGCCCGCTGCAACCATGGGGTTGGGATTGCCGCAGCCGGAGAGTCCCGGCTGGATTTTGAAAAAATCCCCGGGACAGCCGTCGCAAAAATCTCCGGTTCCGTCGCCGTCCGCGTCCTCCTGGCCGGGATTGGAAACCCACGGGCAGTTGTCCGATTCGTCCAAAAATCCGTCAAAGTCCGTATCGTAAAACAGGTGAAAGTCCTCGCCCGAATAGAGCGTATGAACCGGCGTGAGCGTGGATTCAGGCGTCAGGCTTTCCACGCCCAACTGGCCGTAAGCGTTCCCTCCCCAGGACCAGACCGATCCGTCGGCGGCAAGGGCCAGGGAATGCCGTTGCCCCCCGGCAAAAGAGACGATGCCGGATATGATGGACACCTGAGCCGGCAGGCTTTGATCGCTGGTTGCATCAGTCCCCAGGCGGCCATCGCCATTATTCCCCCACGCCCAAAGAACGCCGTCACCGGTAAGCGCCAGGGAATGAAACCACCCGGCGGCGATTGCCGTAACGTCAGCCAGGGAGGAGACGCGCCCCGGCGCCTTGGGGGTTTCAAAATCCCCAAACCCAAGCTGACCGGAACCGTTGGCGCCCCAGGCCCACACTGAGCCGTCTTCCGCCAGGGCCATGGCGTGCCGCCTTCCCGCCGCGATGGCGACGATATTGGAAAGGGCCGTAATGGAAGCCGGTGTTGCCACGGCCTCCCCGGCGGCGCCGGTTCCCAACTGGGCGGATTCGTTGTTTCCCCATGCCCAGACCGTGCCGTCATTTTTCAAAGCCAGGGAGAAAAATTCTCCCGCGGCCACAGCCGAGACGCCAGTTAGCCCGGCGACCTGAACAGGCGTATTCGTGTTATCGCCGGTAAAGCCTAACTGGCCATAGTCGTTTCGGCCCCAGGCCCAGACCTCGCCGCTTCGCGTTACGGCCAGGGTATGAAAATCGCCCCCGGCAATAGCAGCGACATTAGATAGCCCCGGGATTTTGCAAGGAGTCAGGCGGTTATCATTGTCCCCCATACCCAATTGTCCGTAATAATTGTCCCCCCAGGACCACAAGGAGCCGTCCGAAGCCAGGGCCAGGGAAAAATACTTGCCCGCTGCTATGGAGACGATGTTGGAAACCACGGGCGCCTGTTCCGGCGCCATCCGGTTAATATCGTCGCCCAAACCAAGCTGGTTGTTGTCGTTAC
Organism: Desulfatibacillum aliphaticivorans DSM 15576; assembly: GCF_000429905.1. NCBI lineage: Bacteria > Pseudomonadati > Thermodesulfobacteriota > Desulfobacteria > Desulfobacterales > Desulfatibacillaceae > Desulfatibacillum > Desulfatibacillum aliphaticivorans. The sequence goes on from NZ_AUCT01000009.1 coordinate 71,833, forward strand.
GGCCCCAGACCCAGACTGTGCCGTCGCCTTTCAAGGCCAGGGAGTGATCAAGCCTGGACGCAACCATGGGCTCGGCGTTGCCGCAGCCCGTAAAGCCCGGTTCGGTCTTGAAAAAATTGTCCGGGCAGCCGTCCAGGGAGTCTTCCACGCCGTCGCCGTCAGAATCCGCGGCAAAGACGGCGCCTGGGGCGATAATAAAAATGGCCGGCAGGAAAAAGATCAGAAAAAGGGCGAAAAAAACAGGACGGACGCGGACGGATGAAGCAAACAAACGCATGACAAAAACCTTTTCGGTCCGGAGAGCCGGGAACGCCTCCGGGCTGCAAACAAATATTTGGGCATATTGAGTATTGTTAATAATCCAGGGAGTTTTGGCAGGAACTCCACCCAAGCCGATATTTTTCAGTAGCAAATATCCACCTCAGAGGCTCAATACCATTAAAAATGAAACAGTTCAATCGTCATTTTATCAGGTTTTTGCCTGTTGTTGGATGAATTGCCTTGGGGATGGATAATATGGGGTTACATAGCCTGCGGCGCCTTAGAGAAGCGTAAAACACACCATTATCAGGGCAAGCCTTCCCCTGGGGCAGGGCAAGCCCTGAAACTACATTGTTTTGGAAAGAGCATTGGGATTGGGAGTGGGGATTGGCTTTGGAGTCCCTTTCGTCGGCATTGGGACGGCTATTGTTTGATTTGGCCATGCTTCCAGGAAAGAACAAAATGCCGTGGACATGATTGGGCATGATTATGAAGGCTTCCAGATTCACGCGGGAAAAACGCTCCGGCAGCCTGTTCCAAACGTCCAAAACCAGTTGTCCCGCCTGGTTCAGAATCATGGACGTTTCCGTAATGCGTCCGAAAATGCTTTTCCTATCCTGTACACAAATCGTTACGAAATACGCCCCCTGCGCTTGAATAGTCGTATCCTCTTAGACGCAACGGTCGAAAAGCCGGCTTGATATTCCTCTTAGCCATGTTGCTTGTCCTCAAATGCGTCAAATGGCTAAATTTATGCTCAAAACCTGTTCTACTTCCAATGCTGTGTTGCTTCAGGGCTTGCCCTGTTTTGTGGGCGATTGGCTTATTACAATTGTATTCATTGGGCCGGAAAAGGCCGCAATCCTCTTATCCCTCTCTTAAAATCACAAACAATTTTTGGGGGCCGTGCATGCCTTTGAAGGGCGTTGCCTGGATGTCGGCTGTCATGCTGGGGCCTGTGATGAATATGGTCTGGGACGGCGGGGCCTGGCCCTGGAAAACCTCGCGGACCATATGTTCGTAGGTGGGCTTTAAACGATCCAGGGGCAGTACGGCTATGTGAAAGATGGGGGCCAGAGAGGTCAGTCTTGGCATGTCCTCCCTGGCCAGCAGGCACAGGGTTCCGGTTTCCGAAAATCCGTAATCGGCGCCCGTAATTCCCGCCTGGACGGCTTCAAAGGCGGCTTTCTTGAAGTCATCCCGGGAGGAATAGTCCTTTTGGGTGGTTATTTCAAACCCTTTTCCCTTGCCCCATGCAGTCAGATCCAGGTCGGAGACGGCTTGGTCCGTGGAGGCCAGTGCATGGGTGACGCCTTCCTCCTTCAGGATTCCTGCCAGGGCTTCCAGGGCCTGATCCTTATCCTTCACTCGATGGAGCACCCCGGTCTGGGCTTCCAGCAGGGTTTTGAACTTTTCCACCATTTGCTCCTGGTCCATGTTTTCGTCGGGCATGAACACGGAACAGGGCTGTCCGGGAGGATAATCCTGAGGAGCTTTTTTGAGCCGATTCAAAATTTTATCGCGATTGCCTTCGAGCATGGCTTCCTCCCAGTTTATTTTTTATGCTTTTTGTATTCTTTGATCCACTGATTAAAGGTCGGCCTGCCCATGGGCGGCAGGTCGCGGGATGCGAACCAGCCTTCGGGCTTGCCGAACAATTCCTTGACCATGCCGCCCTGCTTTTTCTGGTTCAGGGCGGTGCGGGCTCCGCGAATCATAACGTTCCACACCTTGGGGCGCGAGGCGGCTAATGCAAAGGCCCGGTACCGGGCTTCCAGGGACGCTGGCGCGCCGGCGCCGTGGAATTGGGGTTCTTTCTCCCGGTTTCTGGCCCGATGGGTCAACAGGATCTTGGGGTGCTCCACGCCTCCGGGGCATACGGATTGGCAGTGTTTGCACAGGGTGCAGGAGTGGTACAGGTCCTTGGTTTTATCCAGGCCCAAAAGCATGGGGGAGAGCACCTGGCCCATGGGGCCGGAATAGGCCCAGCCGTAGCTGTATCCTCCGACCTTGCGGTAGATGGGGCAGAAATTAAGGCACGCGCCGCAGCGAATGCACTGGAGCGCCTGGCGGTAGGTCGGGTCCGCGTAGACCTTGGAGCGCCCGTTATCCAGGATGATGATGTGCAGCTCCTCGGGGCCGTCCGCCTCTTCGGCTTTTTTCGGCCCCGTATCCATGGACACGTAGGCGGAAATCAACTGGCCGGTTGCGCTGCGCGGCAGGTTTCTGAGGACCATCATAGCTTCTTCCATGTTGGGGAGCACCTTTTCCAAGGTCATGATGGAAACCTGGACCTTGGGCGAGGATTTGCACATGCGGATGTTGCCTTCGTTTTCCACATTGATGATGGTTCCGGTTTCCGCCACAGCCATGTTAACGCCAGTAACTCCTATGTCCAGGAAATGGAACCGGTCCCGGAGGTACTTTCTGGCCGCCCTGCCCAACTCCACGGGATCTTCCGTGGGTGCGTCCATCACGCCTTTTTCCAGAAAGACGTCCCGGATTTCCGCTGTGGGCACGTTAAGGGCCGGGCCGACAATATGGAAGGGAGGGCGTTTCAAAAGCTGGGCGATGAACTCCCCCAGGTCGGTCTCGTAGGCGGCGATTCCCACATCTTCCAAGGCTTGGTTAAGGCCCGTCTCCTCCGTCACCATGGACTTGCCCTTGGCCGCGTGCCTGGCGCCCAGTTTTTGAGCCAAATCCACAATATAGGCGTTGGCCTGGGCGCTGTCCGCGGCCCAAACCACCTTGGCGCCGGCCTTGACGGCCTGCTCCTCAAACTGCTCCAGCAGCTTGGGCAGCCTGGCCACCGCGTTGGCGCGGATATCCCGGCAGGCCTGGATGGCCGCCTGAGGATCTTCAAAACTCTGGTACACTGCGTCGCGCATGGCGCTTAGGATCACGGGGAAGAAATCCAGCACGGCGCGGGCGTTGGGTTCTTTCAATTGCTCACGGGCGATATCCATATATTCGTGGGTGCGGATTTTCATATAAGCGCCTCTCAGGAATCAATAGGACCGGCCAAAAGGTCGGCGATGTGCATGACTTTTCTTCCGGGATGGTTGCGGGACACGTATCCGCTGATGTTCAAAAAGCAGCCCGGCTCGCCCATGACCAGAACGTCGGCTCCGGAGTTGATGAAGTTCGTGACTTTCTCCTGGACCATGGTTTCGGAAATCTCTGAATACTTATGGGAGAACTCCCCGCCGAACCCGCAGCAGACGTCGGCGTTCTGCATGGGAACCAGCTCGGCGCCTTTGACGGAGGCTATGAGCTTCTTGGGCTGCTCGGACACGCCCAAGCCCCGCAAAAGGCTGCACGACTCGTGATAAGCCACCTTGCCGGAGAACTTGCCGCCCGCATCCTCTATGCCAAGGATATCCACCAAATATTGCGTGAACTCGTAGGTCTTGGACGCCATGTCCTGGGCCCGGGCCTTCCATTCCGGCTCGTCTTCGAACAGGGCCGGATACCTTTGGGTGATCATTTCCACGCAGGATCCGGAGGGTGAAACCACCACGGGGTCGTCTCCGAAAACCTCCATGAAATGCTTGGCGACCTTGCGGGCTTCCGGCAGAAATCCGGCGTTGGATGCGGGCAGGCCGCAGCAGGTCTGATCCTCGTGATAGACGAATGGAACGTCCAGCCTTTCCAGCAAGCGGACGACGGACTTGCCCGTCTTCGGCATGAACATATTCATGAGACAGGGGATATGCAGGGAGATTGGCGTCATAGGCTGTTCCTTGGATTGGGTGGGGCGGGCTCAGGCCCTGTTTTTTAATTATTAATGCGTCTGGTTTTGCCTGGTTGCGTCACGGCTAAGATTGGATGGTCGAAACTTTTTGCATCGACTGTAAGTATAATGGCTTGTCCTGCAATTTGTGTCAAGCGCGACTGTTTCAAGGACGGTTTACACCAGATTGTTTTTTGCGGCCCAGACCGCCGCCTGGGTCCGATCGTTCACGCCCAGTTTGTTGAAAACGTGAATCACGTGGCTTTTTACGGTATGGGGGCTGATTTCCAGCATGTCCGATATCTCGCCGTTGGTGAACCCCTCGGCCATCAAACGAAGCACCTGGATTTCCCGGGTGGTGAGGGTTTCTCCAAAAGGCGCCTGGACCGGGTCGTCCGCCTCAGCCGGTTCGGCGTTGCCCTGGGACGCACGGTCTTGGGGCGGGGTTTCGATTTCCACGGTGGAAACCACTTTTCCTTGCTGGTCAAAGACGGGATACACGACCGTGGAGGCAATGGGTTGGGTCAAGTCCGGGCATTGGTCCGGACCGGTCTTGTGTGCGCTCACCGCTGCGGCGAAGGCCATGCAGGTGGGATAGCCGCACTTTCGGCAATTGGTCCTGGGCAGGATTTTAAAGATGTCCAGCACCGGGATGTGTTTGTAAATACGGTGGTTGGGAGTAATGGAATCCTTTCGGGCTTCCAGGTCGTTTAAGAAATCCACCAGTTTCCAGGCGGCGGCCAGGGCTTCGTCGCGGTCCTTGTACAGGCCGATCACCGCCCTTTTGGGGTAGAGGGCGCAGCCGGACTCCCCCTTTTTGGGGTAGAGGGCGCAATCCGGCTTGTCCCAGTCCTCCTCCCCCCAATGAAAGTGGATGTAGTGGGGCCTTTCAAAATACAGGGCGTCCTCTTTAATTCGGTTGATGTAAGGGAACAGCCCCGAAACATCCTGATCCAGGTTAAACATGGCGTTCCAGGCGGGCCGGCTCATGCGCCTGGGAGGCGGGACGAGTTTGAAGTCGGTGAAACCCTGGACCAGCATGTGTTCTCCCCATAATGCGGTAAGGTCTGATAATAAAGGCATGCAAACCATACATCCCTTTAATGATCTTTTTCAAGGCGGCGAACAAAAAAACCTTCTCTTTGTCCATTAGGAAACCAGGAAAAGGCTGGCCTACAACCTGTTTTTTTTTAGCTGTCGTCCTTATGTTTTTGGCGCCGAATCGGCGAAATTGTTCTTGCACCGTTTGGTTTGGGGCGTTTTTTGCAGGAAAACATTCGCAGGCGGCATTTCTTCTCGCCAACAAAATTTGCGCAGTATTCTAACCTGTTTATAACCAAAGGGAGATAAAGCCAGCCAAACCGGCTAAAAGGAAAAAGCACAATTTTTCCCAAGGCGGTAATTTTTTTATTTGACAAAAAACAACAGATGATCATATAGATTCAGTTTCCCCTGCCTATGTGGGCGGGGGTTATCATTTTTTACGAACAAGGAAAAACACTCATGAAGCCCGACATTCAGAAAACAAGGAACATAGGAATTTCCGCGCATATCGACGCCGGAAAGACCACGCTCACCGAACGCATTCTTTTCTACTGCCAAAGGATTCACGCCATCCATGACGTGAAAGGCAAGGATGGGGTGGGCGCCACCATGGATTTTATGGAACTGGAAAAGGAGCGCGGCATCACCATCGCCAGCGCAGCCACGTACTGCACCTGGAAGAATCACGAGATCAACATCATCGACACCCCAGGCCACGTGGACTTTACCATTGAGGTGGAACGCTCCCTTCGGGTTCTGGACGGCGGGATTCTGGTCCTTTGCTCGGTGGGCGGCGTGCAAAGCCAGTCCATTACCGTGGACAGGCAAATGGCCCGCTACAAGGTTCCGGCCGTAGCTTTCATTAACAAGTGCGACCGCAGCGGCGCCGACCCCTTTAGGGTTATCAGGCAGTTGCGGGATAAACTGAGCCACAACGCCATCGCCGTGCAGGTTCCCATCGGCCTGGAAGCGAATTTTGACGGCGTGGTGGACCTGGTGACCATGAAGGCTTTGTATTTTGACGGCGATTCCGGCGAAACGATCCGCGAGGGGGAAATCCCCGCCGATCTTATGGACATGGTGGAAGAACGCCGCGAAGAACTGATCGACGCAGCCAGCATGTATTCCGACGATCTCATGGAGCAGGCTTTGGAAGGCGAGGTGACTCCCGAGGTTCTGATGGAAGCCATTCGTTTGGGAACCCTGGAAAGGGGCATCACCCCTGTTTTCATGGGATCCGCTTACAAGAATAAGGGCGTTCAGCCCCTTCTGGACGGCGTGACCAAATACCTGCCCAATCCCGCGGACGTCACCAACACGGCCGTGGATCTGGAAAACAACGAAGAGCCCGTGGACTTGGTCACCGACTCCTCCAAGCCTTTGACGGCTCTGGCCTTCAAACTGGAAGACGGACGCTACGGTCAGTTGACCTACATTCGGGTGTATCAGGGCTCCGTTTCCAAGGGCGACACCATTGTAAACGCTCGCACCGGCAAAAAAGTCAAGGTGGGCCGCGTGGCCCGCATGCATGCCGACCAGATGGAAGATCTGGAAAGGCTGGAAGCCGGAACCATCGGCGCCCTGTTCGGTGTGGACTGCGCGTCGGGCGACACGTTCTGCAGCCCGGACATCACCTATTCCATGACCAGCATGCACGTGCCTGAACCGGTCATCTCCCTGGCCATTGTGCCGGAAGACAACAAAGCCCAGATCAACATGTCCAAGGCTTTGAACCGCTTCACCAAGGAAGACCCCACCTTCCGCACCAAGGTGGACCCGGAAACCAGCGAAACCATTATTTCGGGCATGGGTGAACTGCACCTGGAAGTGTATGTTGAAAGAATGCGCAGGGAATACAGCGCGGCCGTCACCACGGGCAACCCCCAGGTGGCTTACCGCGAAACCATCACCCAGATGTCTGAATTCAACTACACCCATAAAAAGCAGACGGGCGGTTCGGGCCAGTACGGCCGGGTTGCCGGGTTCGTCGACCCCGTCCCGGGCGAAGACTTTGTCTTTGAGAGCAAGATTGTGGGCGGCGCCATTCCCACCCAATACATTCCTGCGGTGGAAAAAGGCTTTCAGTCCTGCATGGAAAAGGGCGCCCTCCTGGGCTTCCCCATCACCGGCGTAAAAATCGTCATCAACGACGGCCAGTCCCACTCCGTGGACTCTTCGGAAATGGCGTTCTCCGCCGCCGCCAGAGGCGCTTTCAGAGAAGTGTACAATAGGTGCAAACCCGCCATCCTGGAGCCCATTATGAAGGTGGAAGTGGAAACGCCGCCTGAATTCCAGGGCGCGGTTATGGGCTTGCTGAATCAGCGCCGAGGCATTATTCTGGGCACCCAGGAGCAGGACACCTTGTGCTTTGTGGAGGCTGAGGTTCCCCTGGCGGAAATGTTCGGGTATTCCACGGTGCTTCGCTCCTCCACGCAAGGCAAGGCCCAGTTCACCATGGAATTCGCTTCTTACAGGAAAGCTCCTCAATCCGTGGCGGACGACCTGATTGAAAAGGCCGCCAAGGAAAAAAAGGATAAAACCAAAGTAGCATGAGCCCTGACATAGAGCCTATACGCCTCGCACGGAAATTTTCGCGCGGGGCTGAACTCCCATCCGGCGGCGGCCGGGTCATATATTTGAGGGAAAGATCGCTTTCCATGCTCAAAAAGGAGATTGTCTTGAAAAATCCTTTGCGTTTGATTGGCGGAGAAGCCGGCCACATCCTGCCGAAAGGCGGCTTTGGGGCCGTGTTGGCAAGGGCCGGGGTGGGTAAAACCGCTGTGCTGGTGCAGATCGCCCTGGACAGCCTGCTGCGGGAAACCAATGTGCTGCACATCAGCCTGGATCAACCCGTCAGCAAGGTTTGCCTCTGGTACGAAGAAGTATTCAACCACGTGGGCAAACACTACCAGTTGAACAACACGGTAGATCTTTGGGACGCCATTCTACCCCACCGGTTCATTATGACCTTTAATACCGAAGGCTTTTCCATTCCCCGCCTGGAAGAACGGATCACCGACCTCACCGAACAGGGAATCTTTTACCCCCAGGTGGTGCTGGTGGACGGCCTTTCCTTTGATCAGGAAGTCCGGGAGCTTTTAAATGAAATGAAACTGGTGGCCAGGGAAAACGAACTCAAAGTCTGGTTCGCCGTGCGCATTCATCGCGAGGACATTTCCGAAGAAAAGCCCGTGCCTGACAACTTTACAAACGTGGCCGACCTCTTTGACGCCGCGCTTCAGCTTTCGCCTCAGGGCCCCCAGGTCATGGTTAACCCCATCAAGACCCCGGGCGAATTGGACGAATCCATCAGCCTGTACCTGGATCCCGCCTCTCTGCTCATCAAGGACGGTCAGCCGGGCGAGTAATATCAGTTTGGATCAAATCAACCGGGCATTCCCTGTTTTATGGGTTTTGCCCGGTTTTTATTTTTTGGACGGCCGCCAGGGAAACCAGGCTCATCGCCGCCCCTGCAAAAAACGGAATGCGGTAGTCAATCATCCACATCAAGCCCCCCAAAACCGGTATGACAACCGCGGCGATATGATTGATGGTGAAACCTACGGCCATGGTGGGGGCAATGTCCTGAGGATCCCCGATTTTTTGAAAATACGTCCTTATGGCGATGGAGCAGTTAAAGAATATATGATCCAGGACGTATAAAACCCCCACAACCGCCTTGGATTGCGTGGTTGCGTAGGCAATAAACACCAGAATCAGGCTGCCGTACTCCACGCTCAACACCTTCCGCTCCCCAAACCGGACAATAGATTTTCCGATGAAAGGCGCCAAAAAATAGTTGATCAGGTTGTTGAGCATGAACAGGAGCGTGACCTCCTTAATGGCGTAGCCGAAATGCTGAACCATGAGGAATACGGCGAAAGCCATGAAAATCTGCCTTCTGGCCCCTGCCATGAAAGTCAAAAAATAATACAATCCGTACTCCCTTTTCAGGATCATTTTTTTCTTTTGGAGCGGGACATCCTTGCTGGTGGGGTTTTGCCCAAAGGCCCATAAACCGGCCATGAACGCAATCCCCCCGAAAATCAGATATATTTCCCTGTATTCTAAAATATACGCCAGACCGAAAATGGCGCCTCCCACAAAGATGTTGGCTCCGGAAGCCAGGCTGCGCAGCCGCCCAAATACGCGCGGGCTGGTGGTCTGGTCGAAATATTGGAGGGTCAGGGACTGGTTGGTGGTTTCAAAATAATGAAAGCCGAAACTCATGATCAGGGTGGTTATAATCAGGCCGTAAAACGAGGGGAAAAAACCCGTCAACGCAACTCCGCCGCCCAGGAACAAAATGGACAAGGCGGAAAGCCGGTGCTCTTTTATAATCAGCATCACGAAAATGGCCAGCAGAGACAAAAATCCGGGAATCTCCCGAATGGACTGGATCGTCCCCACATGCTGTCCGTCCAGGCCCACGCGCTCCACGGCGAAGTTGTTGAACAGGGTCATCCAGGTCTGCAGGCTCAATGCCGAGGCGATGGTTAAGACCATCAGGAAGACGTACATTTTTTTTGAGTCGGACTGTTCCATGATTTTCTCCCGGGCTCATATCAGCCCTAAATCTTCATAGCACACAATGGGAGAGGTTCCCCCAACAAAAAAATAACAGAAAGATTGCCTGTGTATATATTCCATGAAATCTTATTGTTATGTCTGTCCGGGCGGGGGCTGTATGGGGGCCGCGTATAGACGGGCGTAATTACACGTTGACAAACGTAGTTTTTTTTAATTATTAGACTATCTAAATATTTTATGTTTTTTAATCATTAGAGAATTTAATTTTTTCGAGAGGTATAAATAATTATGCATAGTGAAGAAGTATTGGAGCAGGCCCGGTTTATTTTTTCCAGCGTGGTCATGATGCGGGACCTCATGTTTCGGGCTCAGAGGAAGTCGTCCTGGTTCGCCAAACGCAGCGGCCTGGAAAGCCTGACTTTGCCGCAGATGCATGCTGTTTTTGCGGTTCAGGCCCGTGGAGAGGTGACGATTTCCCAGTTGGCGGAGGCGTTGGACGTCTCTCCGCCTTCGGTGTCGGTCATGGTGGATCGTCTTGTGGAAAAAGGGGTGTTGCAGCGGCGGCATTGTAAGGAGGATCGCAGGCGCGTCATGGTCTGCATGTCACCGAGAGTCGACGGCGCCATGAAGGAATTCGAGGACACGGGGTTAACGGTGTTTGCGGGCATTGTGGAAAAGATAGGCCCGGAAACCAGCCGGAAGTGGGTGGAGGTTTTTGAGGAAATCCGACAATCGTTGGACGACGGGGACCTGGTCGGATGGGAAAAAATTTTTAAGACGCAAATGGAGCGCCGGGGATCCATGCATTATACCGGCGGACGAACGAAATCCGGGGACGTGGACTCCTGACAGGTTTGGTGGACGGGGGTCTTTGAGGGAATAATTTCAGACTGGCAGGTGTGAGACATGGAAAATCGAAGTGAGCCCAATCAAGAAGTTATGGTCGTTACCCGCGTGGTGCTGTGCATTTTAATTCTTGCAATCGGCGTGGGGGCGTTTTTATTTTTCAGCGCCATGAAAAAGCCGCCCAAAGAGGCTGAAAACCTGGAAAAAGCTATCAAGGTGGAGTTGCAGACAGCCCGGCTGATAGACAAAAGCGTTGCCATTACGGGCACCGGGCCCGCTAAAGTGAAGGATATGGTGAAGATTGCCCCGGAAGTGGGGGGAAAGGTGGTAAGCGTGCATCCCGACCTGGAGTTAGGGCGGCGCATTCCAAAGGGAGAGATTTTGTTTGCAATCGATCCCGTCAACTATCAGGCCGCTTATGACGTGGCGGCGGCTACGGTGGATCAGACTCGAAACACCATTGAGCGCTTAAAGAAGCAGCAAACCATCGACACGGAGCGCCTTTCCACCATTATCCGAAACCGGGATCTGGCCCGGGCTGAATACGAAAGGGTGCGTACGCTGTTTGAAAAGAACAACGTGGGAACCCAATCGGGCGTGGATAAGGCGGAAAGCGCCTACAACCAGGCGGTGGATCAGGCGGACCAGGTGGGTCTGGCCGTGGATTTGTATCCTATTCAAATCCAGGAGACCTATAGCGCTCTGGAATCGGCCAAAGCTCGATTAAAGATGGCCAAAGCGGATTTGGAGCGCACCAAGGCGGCCGCGCCTTTTGACGGCAGGGTGGTTTCAAAAAACCTGGAGCCCGGACAGTTTATCCAGCCCGGCGCCGCGATTTTGACTCTGGCGGACGACTCAGTGCTTGAGGTCCACGTGCCCATTGACAGCCGGGACGCCCGGGACTGGCTGCGCTTTAAAAAACAGGAAGGCCCCAAGGACGCGGCTTGGTTCAGCGCCCTGGAACCGGTCCCCTGCGAAATCCGCTGGACCGAGGATAAGAACGGCCATTACTGGGAGGGCGCTCTGGACCGGGTGGTGGCCTTTGACAGCAAAACCCGCACCCTGACCGTAAGCGTCAAGATTCCCGCGGAAAAGGCTCTTTCCAAGGATGATGACCAGTTGCCTCTGGTGGAGGGCATGTTCTGCAGCGTGAGCATACCCGGAAAAACTATGCAAGGCGTGGTGGAGCTTCCCCGGTGGGCGGTCAGCTTTGAAAATACGGTGTACATCAGCAACGATGACCGGTTGAAAACCGCGCCGGTCAAGGTCGTCCGGATTCAGGGGGAAAAGGCCTACGTCTCCGAAGGATTGCAGGATGGGGATCAAGTGATTGTCACTCGTCTGATCGATCCGCTTGAAAACTCCCTGTTGGAGGCCATGAACGAAAACAAGGGGGATGCCGCGTCATGAGAAGCATAATGGAGGCTTTCGCCAGGAACCGGGTTTTCGCTAACGTGATCCTGCTCATCATTTTAATAGGCGGGATTGTTGCCGGATTCAGGATGATCAAGGAAACCTTTCCCGAGTTCTCCCTGGACATGATCACCGTAGAGGTGGTCTATCCGGGCGCTGACCCGGAAGAAGTGGAGGAAGGCATATGCCGCAAGATTGAAGAGGCTATCGACGGGGTGGAAGGCATCAAGCAGTACACCACCTATTCCGTGGAGAATGCGGGCACGGCGCTCATTGAAGTGAAGGAGAACTGGGACGTCCAGGAAGTCCTGGATAAAGTGCGCAGCAAGGTGGACGCCATTTCAACCTTTCCGGGCGACGCGGAAAAGCCGGTCATCACGGACCTGCCGCTTAAGGATATCGTTTGCCTGTTGTATCTTTCCGGAGATCTGTCGGAAAGAGGCCTTAAGGAATGGGCCAATGACGTGGAGGATGAAATCAAGAACCTGCCCGGCATCTCCCAGGTGGGCGTCTTTGGCGCCAGGGAATACGAAATCAGCATAGAGATTTCCGAAGAGCGCTTGCAGGAATACGGGCTCAGCTTCGATCAGGTGGCAGGCGCGGTGGCCCGCAGCAATCTGAATTTGGCCGGCGGCGCCATCCGCACCCAGGGCGAGGAAATCCGGGTGCGCACCCTGGGGCGGAAATACACGGGCAAGGAGCTTTCGGAAATCGTGGTCCTGGCCAGCGAGAACGGAGATATCATCACCCTGGACCGCATTGCAGCCATTCGGGACGGCTTTGCAGAAGACCCGGTGGAGGCGACCATAGACGGGGAACGTGCCGTTTTGGTGCATATTTTCAAGACTTCGGAGGAAGACTCCCTGGGCATCTCCAAAACCGTGCACAAATTCCTGGAGGAGAAACAAAAGGTTCTGCCTCCCGGCGCCAAGATCGGCCTCTTGTACGAAAGCACGGACATTCTGAAAGCCCGCATCAATCTGCTTTTGAAAAACGGATTGGTGGGGTTGATTCTCGTGTTGATTCTGCTGTTCTTGTTTTTAAACGCGCGGCTTTCCTTCTGGGGAGGCATGGGCATTCCGGTTTCCATGGCCGGCGCCTTGATCATTTGCTGGAGCCTAGGCGCCACCATCAACATGATATCCCTGTTTGGCTTTATTTTGGTCCTGGGCATCGTGGTGGACGACGCCATTGTGGTGGGGGAATCCATTTATCAGCATCGCCAGAACGGCGAAGGCCCCTTGGAAGCGGCGGTCAATGGAGTCCTGGAAGTGGGCATGCCGGTCACGGCGGCCGTGATCACAACCGTGGTGGCTTTCATTCCCTTGATGTTTGTCGGGGGGATCATGGGCAAATTCATTGCGATTTTGCCCGTGGTGGTCATAGCCTGTTTGGCCATCAGCTTGTTTGAATGCCTTTTCCTCATGCCCGCGCATTTGTCGCATTTGCCGGACCCGAACGCGGAGGATAAAAGCCGTTTCGCCCCGATCAGGGTCTGGAACGCTTTTTTTAACGGTTTTTCCCGAGGCCTGGAAGGCTTTGTCAAGCGCGTTTACATGCCCGTTTTGGAAAAAGCTTTGACCTGGCGCTATGTTACCTTATGCATCGCCATCGCCATCCTGATGCTTACCATGGGATTGGTTGCCGGCGGGCTTATCAAGTTCCAGGTCTTCCCTGATATCGACGGCTTTGTTATGACCGCCAACGTGGAACTGCCTCAGGGAACGCCTCCCGCGGTAACGCAAGAGGCTGTAAAGCGAATAGACGACGCCCTGCTTCGGGTTGCGGAAAGAACGCCTACGCTTACCGGGGAGCCCATGATTAAAAGCCGGCTTTCCCTGGTGGGGCAGACTCTTGAAGATATTCCGGAAAACGGCCCGCATTTGGGGGGCGTGCAGGCGATCATGCTGGAGTCTGAATACCGGGGCGTGCATTCCAAGGACTTGATGGTGGAGTGGGAAAAGGAAATCGGCCTGATGCCCGGCGTAAAGTCACTGACTTTTACAGGTTTGAGCGCCGGGCCTCCTGGGGCGCCTATTGAGATTTGGCTCCAGGGTAGAGACATGAACGAGATTATCGCCGCCTCCGAAGAACTCATGGAAAAGCTGGCCACTTACGAAGGCGTCAACCAGATCCGTTCGGACTATGCCGCCGGGAAGAACGAAATGCGCCTGGAGCTTAAGCCTGAAGCCCGGACCCTGGGCCTGACAGTTAACGATCTGGCCCGGCAGGTGAACTCCGGGTACTACGGGTATGAAGCGGTCAGGCTCCAGCGGGGACGGGACGACGTGCGGGTCAAGGTGCGTTACACCCAGGACGAACGCAGTCGTTTGTCGGATTTTGAGGAAATGCACGTCCGCACTCCCGACGGCTCGGAAGTGCCTCTGTACTCCGTGGCCAACGTCAGTTTTTCTCCGGGATACTCCAGGATCACCCGGACGGACGGCTTGCGCAGAGTGGCCGTAAGCGCAGGCGTGGATTCCAATAAGGCAAACACCACCGAGATATTGGTGGATTTGAACCGGTCCTTTTTTTCCGGGTTGAAGGAAAAATACCCGGGATTGCTGGTGGCGGTCCAGGGCGAGCAGAAAAAAATGCGGGAGTCCTTTGGCAGCCTGATGATCGGTTTTCCCGCCGCGTTGCTGGGAATATTGGTCATCATCGCCATCATGTTCCGTTCGTACCTGCAGCCTTTGATTATTATGGTGACCGTGCCTTTCGGCATTATCGGAGGCATTTTCGGGCATTTACTGCTGGGATACGACCTATCCATGATGAGCGCCTTTGGCGCCGTGGCCCTGGCCGGCGTGGTGGTGAATGACGCCATTGTGCTTATAGAAAGGATCAACGAAAACATCGCCGAAGGCATGGGATTCCGGGAAGCCATTATTAAAGGCGGCGGAAGGCGCTTCCGCGCCATATTCCTGACCACCTTGTCCACGGTGGGCGGTCTGACTCCCTTGTTGATGGAAACCGACCTCCAGGCCAGATTCCTGATTCCCATGGGAATTTCCCTGGCCGCCGGCGTGGCTTTCGCCACATTGCTGACCTTGCTGCTGATTCCTTGCTTGCTCATGATCCTCAACGATTTTCGCAGGACCGTCCACTTCTTCTGGAGAGGGTACTGGCCCACGCGCAGGGAGGTGGAACCGGCCATTAACAGACCTGTGCAGTCATACGCCCTGAAAGAGGAGTGTGAACCGGCCGAGCAGGAAAGTCCGCTTCCTTCGCCTTTGCCCCATGAAGAGGAACCCCCCCCGCTTACTTTGTAGGATGGAGAAAAGATTATGTTTCGTTATGTGGTTGCCATATTGCTGATTTTAACGTGTCCGGCCTGGGCCGCCCAAGGAGATTTGGAAAAAAGCCCGGCCTGCCCGGATTGGAAAAACGTGGATGTGCTTGACCTTACTACGGCCAAGCAAATTGCACAGGCTAACAATCCAAGCCTGGAAGCGGCCGCCCAAAGGGTCAGCCAGGCCCGGGAGAGGGTCAAGCAGGCTACGTCGACCTATTGGCCCTGGTTGGATCTTTCCGGGTCCGTGGCCCATGTGGACATGGCTGAAAACGAGTATGATGCAAACCTGGCTCAGTTGAAAATTTTCAACCCCAGGGCTACATTGGCTAATCCTGAGGACTATAACACGGCCAAGGCCGGCGTAAGCTGGCTGCTGTTCGACGGATTCAACCGCGAATTCTCCCGCAAGGGGGCCAAGCACGGAGTCCAGGCCTTCACCCAGTCCGAAGCGGATGTCAGACGCCAGCTTTTCAGCGCGGTGGCGGGGGCTTTTCATAACGCACAATCCGCCAGGGAGGATATCGCCATTGCCAGGGCGGATCAGGATTTTAACCAGCGCCTGATGGAAGAAGCCAAGGTCCGCTACGACGTTGGGGCGGGATCGTTGTCCGATGTTCTGAATTTTGAAATAGCCGTACGGAGCGCCCAGACCCAGCTTATCAACAGCCAGAAAAGCTACCAGGTGGCCATGATCGGCTTGGCGGCCCTGTTGGGATTGGATGATCAGGAATTCGTATCCAAGACCTGTCTGGCCCAATTGGAAAAGGAGACGCCCCACGACCTGACTCCTCCCATAGCGGCGGAGTATACTGACTTGGCGAAAAAGAACCGGCCTGACATCTTGCAGGCCGAAGCGGCCGTCGCCCAGGCCAAAGCCTCCGTGGGCGCGGCAAAGGGGGCGTTTTATCCCACGCTTCGCCTTTCCGCGTACTCCGAGGCGTCCCGGGCTAATGATGCGGGCTTTGAAGAGGAAGACGTGGAAAACAGCGTGGCCGCCAGCCTGAGTTACAACCTGTTTGCAGGCGGATTGAACAAGGCCCAGTTGGCCGAAGCCAGGGCCGCGGAGCGGGAAGCCAAGGCAAGCCTCGTCCAGAAGGAACTTTCGGTAATTCAGGACGTGAATGAAGCCGTGGCCAGCGTCAAGGCCGCCCAGGAGCAGGTCAAGCTCCAGGAGGAGACCGCGGGGCTGGTGCAGCGGAACCGGGATCTGGTGCAGGAGGAATATAAGGCGGGCCAGACCAGCCTGGTCCGGCTTAACGAAGCCCAGAGGGATTTGATCCAGGTCCGCAGCAACTTGTCCAGGGCCAGGGTTTATCTGCGTCAGGCCTGGCATGATTTATACATGGCCGCGGCGTACATGCCTGAGTAAGAGAATCCAAATAGAATGAAACAAAGGGGCGGCCGGCAATGGCCGCCCCTTTGTTTTCAGGGAAAACGGAGTGAGGGGGACACGATCCTTATCTCAATACTAATGCGCCGGAATTCAACACTTTAATTCCTAAAAGTTATGGCTATCTGTCCGGGCAGCCGGGGCCGACGATGGTGAACTTCCATCCGGTCAGGCTGGAAACCACAGACACATTTTTTTGCTGCTCCACGTTTTTTAAACAGGGCAAAACTCCGGTTGTCCGGCACGGAGGAGCGGTTCTTTGATCCAGGCCGGAGCAAAGCGCCAAAACATTTGTTTTATCCACGGCGACAATAACCATGGAGTCGGGGACGGGCATGGCGTTTTCCATGGCTGCCGCGAAATTCTCAGCGTAAATCGCAGCGCCCACGGCGCCTGTTACGGCGCCGTTGTTAGTCACAGGAGCGCCGACGATGAAGGATTTTTTGCCCGAGGTTTTTCCCACGACAATGCTTCCCACAACCTCATCGCCTTTCATCAAGCCGGGAAAATAAGCGCGGTCTGACAGATTCTTGCCGGTAAGCCCCAGTTCGGCGGTATAGTAAGAGCCGTCAGGGTGGATGTAAAAAACCAGCAATTGCGGGTTTTGCTCCTGAAAGGCGGATATCAGGTCCCGCATTTTTTTCCAGTCGCCGGAACGCACCTGGGGAGTGAGGGCCAGGGTCTTGAGGTTTTGCAAAACCGCTTCCAGCCGCACGTCCGCCTGGGACGCGTAGGCCGCCAGCATGCTTTCGGCCAGATACTTCATCTGGGCGATTTGAGCCGTCTGGGGGCCATACGATCCCTTTAAGCATGGCGGGGCGTTGGGCTGTCGAGCGCCAATGCATGGGGCGGACTTAGGATTGGCTATACATGGCGGTTCGGCTGCAGCCGGGGCCAGGGACGCACAAAGAAGAACCAGTGCGGCCATGACGATCAGGGTGCGGAGATTTGCTTGCAAGGTCATATTTTTCCTTTCAATCAAACTGGTTAGGTTTATTATCGATGATTGCTGAATAATTGTGACATGCTGTTTGCTTCCCCAAGAATAGCAGCACAGGGCGAGTGGGTGCAAGCCCCTTGCTTGCCGTTTCCTAACAAATTGATTGACTTTCCCCCTAAAAAGAGTGAAAATTTTCATGACTTATTCTCAGGGCGGGGTGGAAGTCCCCACCGGCGGTATTCCAACATAAGTTGGAGAGCCCGCGAGCGCTCCCGAAGGATTCGGGAGGTCAAGCAGATCCGGTGAAAGGCCGGAGCCGACGGTAACAGTCCGGATGGAAGAGGATAAGGCAGTTTACAACCTGCTGCAGCCGGTGATTTTTCGCCGGTCCATGCTGTTTGCCTGAAAGCCTGAGGGAGACGGGCCGCCTGTTATGTTCTGACGCGTCCAGGCGTTCGATAAGCTCATTTTCGGCTTTTGGGGAAACTGTCTATTCCCACGCCCTGATTCTGGTCAATCTAACAATTTTGCTTTAGGAGGGTTGCCATGAATCAGACTTTACTGGAACAATTTGGAAACGCCCGGGAACGGGTGGAAAAAGGGCTTCAGGCTTTGCGAGACGGGCAAGGCGTCCTTGTGGCGGACGATGAAAACCGCGAAAACGAGGGCGACTTGATTTTTTCCGCGGAGTCTTTAACGGAAGCCCAAATGGCGATGTTGATTCGGGAGTGCAGCGGCATCGTCTGCCTGTGCATGCCGGACGAAAAAATCCGGTCCCTGGAGCTTCCCATGATGGTGGAAGACAACTCCAGCCGCTACGGCACGGCCTTTACCGTGTCCATAGAGGCGGCCCAAGGCGTAACCACCGGGGTTTCCGCCAAGGATCGGGTCACTACGGTCAAGACGGCGGCCGCTGATGGCGCCAAGCCTGCGGACCTCAGCAAGCCGGGCCATGTCTTTCCCTTGCGGGCCAGGCCGGGCGGCGTTTTGGAGCGGCGGGGCCATACCGAGGCCACCGTGGATATGATGCGTCTGGCCGGCCTGAAAAATCCCTGCGGCGTGTTGTGCGAACTGACAAATCCTGACGGAACCATGGCCCGCCTGCCCCAGCTGGCGGATTTCGCAAAAAAGCACGGCATGGTTCTGCTGACGGTGGAAGACTTGGCGGCCTACCGGGAAAGCCAGGAAAACTAGTCCAATCGAAAAAAGGCCGGGCTCTCGTTTTTACAAGCCCGGCCTTGATCAATCATTTTTTGGGATGGGGCGATAATGGCTGCACCGTTCCCATTTTTGAAAAATTGTTGCCATAGATCTTAAAACATCCTTATCTTTGAGTTCTAATTACAGGATATCCTGCCTTTTTTTGATATTGGGCGAGTGTTGAAAAATTTGGGGTTGCGCTCGCATAGTATATCCTGCATAGTATGAAATAGATCACATCTTGCCCGGTGCACCACACTCCTTTAGGCCTTGTTATCCGTGGGTCGGCGCCGGAAAAAATTCGGGGGGCGGCGGGATGCATTCTGCATTCTGGCGCAGTACGTTTAAGAGGACGTCCAATGCTGAAAAAAATAAGCGACCAAGACAAGGTATGCGTCGACATACATGAGGGGTTTTACTACAACCGCACCTTATCCCTGCCGACGGTAATTCAGGAATATGAGAAAGTGGAGTCCATCTTAATTGATCTCCAGTACATGGCCTGCATCACCGTGCAAATCGAGCAGCTCAGCAAGGTGGAATACCTGTACGGCAGCAATTCGTACAACTATTTGCTCCTTCAACTTACCGACATACTCAAAGATATCAAGCGCAAGGAGTTCCGGGGGCGGGACATCTTTGTGGTGGACCTGTATGACGCCGACACCTTTGTGATCTTTTTATCGGCGCCTCGGGACGACAGGACCCAACTGGTGTATCACCTGGAGGCCATTTCCGAACGCATCCGCCGCGGGCTGGAAAAAGCGGTGTTCGACCTGTTGTATCCTTACCTGAAGGAGTTTGTCCGCCCCAACATCGGGTACGCCCTTGAGATTCAAAACCCCATGGTCAGCAATATGCGGCTGATCCGCCAACTGGTGCGCAACTCCAAGAAAATGGGCGAATTCATCGCCGCCAAGCGCGACTACCTGAGCCGGTACGGGCTGCAAAAAATCATTATCGAGCAGGATATCCGGACGGTTTTCCAGGCCATCGTGGATTTCAACACCCTGGAAGTGATCGGGTACGAGGCGTTATCCCGCGGTCCGGAAAATTCGGAATTCGCCAGCCCGACGTTGATGTTCCTTATGGCCTCGGAATGCGGTCTTTCCTTTGAGCTGGACCGGCTTTGCCGGAGACGGGCTTTGGAACGGGTCCGCACCATGTGCACGGACAAGAAAATTTTTGTCAACACGCTTAGCATGACCATTCATGATCCGGAATTTCGCGGCCTGTATTTGAAGGAACTCCTGGAGGACCTGGAAATCAAGCCGGAGAACGTGGTTTTTGAAATCAGCGAAAAGCTGGCCATCGACAACTACGACCTGTTCCGGGACGCCATGCGGGACTATACGGACGTGGGCATTGTTCACGCCGGGGATGACATGGGCACGGGATACTCCGACCTGGAGCGCATCATGGAGTTGACGCCCGGGTACATGAAAGTGGACATTTCTTTTGTCAAAGACGTGCACAAGAGTTACTTAAAGCAGGAAATTGTCAAAGCCATGGTCAACCTGGGAAAAAGCATCGGCTCCCACGTGATAGTGGAGGGGGTGGAAACCAAGGAGGAGTACGAGAAATTGAAGGAGATAGGAGTTCCCTTCGGCCAGGGATATCTTTTTGACGTGCCGTCCAGGGAGTTGAGCCCCGTGAATCTGGATTGGTGCTAAAGCTGTTTTTCCAGCCAGGCCTTAATGCCTTCGTGAAGCAGGATGTAATATTGCTCGGATCCCCCCAGGCCTCGCCTGCCGAAAAAGTAATTCACCTCTAGAAATTGGGGCGTGGGGTCTGGTGAATCCAGATCGAAAATCA
Organism: Desulfatibacillum aliphaticivorans DSM 15576; assembly: GCF_000429905.1. Taxonomy (NCBI): domain Bacteria; kingdom Pseudomonadati; phylum Thermodesulfobacteriota; class Desulfobacteria; order Desulfobacterales; family Desulfatibacillaceae; genus Desulfatibacillum; species Desulfatibacillum aliphaticivorans. The sequence continues at coordinate 92,300 of NZ_AUCT01000009.1, forward strand.
GGTCGAATCCCGCCAGGTTAATGCCGGTTTTCCTGCAAAGATCCCTCACCGCCTGCTCGCCTTTTTTCATGAGTTCCGGGTAGGACTTCTGGTCCACCCGGGCGCCGTGGGCCATGCTGACGCCGAATCCTGCATTTTCCGGGGCGACCCTCCAGTAAGTAACCAGCGTTTCGTTGATGGCCGCCACCCTCAGGCTTCGGCCTTGAGTCTCTATATACTCCTGGAATAAAAATCCCTTTTGTCCGGTGTCCTGGCAGGCTTGCGCTTTGGCCAGGGCGAAAGCCACGTCATCGTGGTTTTGCAGCAGATACACCGAACTGCCTTCTCCGCCCCAATTGAGCTTGAAAACGGTGGGAAACCGCAGCGGCAAGGTGGGCTCCGCCTTGTGAATGTGCATGAAGGCTTCCAGGCTGTCGTAAGCGAAGGTGCGGGGATGGGGAGCGCCCGTTTCCTGGAACAGCCTGATTTGGCCGACTTTGCCGGGAAACCTGAACCGGGCGTGGTAATCGGGAAACACCCTGTCGCAGTTTTCTACAGCCATGGTGTATAAGGACTCTTTGCAACCCTGGGGGAGAATGACGATTTTAGCCCTTTTGATAGCGGCTTGATCCTCTTCATTGGGGTCGCGGCCGGCGCACAGGCGGTTCTCATCTCCGACAATTATGGGATGAAAGGAGAGAATCATTCGTAGCCAAGCCTCCGCATGGCTTTCGTGTCCGTGCTCCAGTTTTTTTCCACCCTGACAAAGAGTTTGAGAAAAACCTTAACGCCCACCATCCTTTCAATTTCCTGACGTGCGCTGGTTCCGATTTTTTTCAGCATAGCGCCTTGTTTGCCGATGATGATGCCCTTCTGGGAATCCCGCTCCACGTGGATGACGGCGGAGATCTTCACCATGGGCGGCTTTTCCTGCTCGGTGAAGGAGTCCAGGGTCACGGCCACGGAATAGGGGATTTCCTGGGAGGTCATGCGGAAGACTTTTTCCCGGATCATTTCCGCAGCCACAAATCTCTCCGGCATGTCGGTCAGGCTGTCCTCAGGAAAGAAAGGAGGCCCCTGGGGGAGCTGTTCCTCCAAAATCGCAATGAGCTCTTCCACCTGTTCGCCCGTCTCGGCGGAAACCGGAACAATGGCCTTGAAGTCGGCCAAAGGCTCCCACTTGGCGATTAACGGCAGCAGGGTTTCCTTTTTGATCAGGTCAATTTTATTCAGGACCAGGATCACAGGCATTTTTTGCTTGGCAAGGCCTTTTAAAGCCAGCCTCTCCGAGTTCGGATCCGGCTTGGAGGCGTCCACCACAAACATGATCAGGTCCACGTCGCCCATGCACTGCATGGCCACGTCCACCATATGCTTATTAAGGGGCGACTTGGCGCTGTGAATGCCCGGCGTATCGAGCATAACAAGCTGGGCTTTCTCCCGGTGCACAACGCCCAAAATCCGGTTGCGGGTGGTCTGGGGTTTGGATGAAGTAATGGAAACCTTTTCCCCCAGCATTTGATTCAATAGCGTGGACTTTCCCACGTTGGGAGCGCCGATCATGCCGATAAATCCGGATTTGAAATTTTCAAACATTGTCATCGTCTCCCTGCTCGAAGTCGTCAATTTCGCATAAATCCAGGATGGACTCCCACAACTCGTCTCTGCCCTGGCCGGTTTTGGCCGAAAAAACGTGGATCACATCCAATGGAATTCCAAGGGCCTTTGCCATTTCCTTTTGCTGGGCCAATTGCCGCTGGCGGGAGAATTTATCCGCCTTGGTGGCCACCAGGATTACGGGGATGTTGTTCAGGTCGAACCAAGCCAGGTTTTCCCGCTCCTGCCCTCCGGGAATGCGCCGGAGGTCCAGAATCAACACCACGCCGTGCAAGGTCTTGCGGGTGGTGATGAACGTTTCGATCATCTGGCCCCATTTTTTCCGCATTTCCTTGGAAACCTTGGCGTATCCGTACCCAGGAAGGTCCACAAAAACCAGGGATTCGTTAACTTCGAAAAAATTCAAAAGCTGAGTCCGGCCCGGCGTGGAGCTGGTCTTCACCAGCTTTTTCCTTTTGAGCAAGCTATTGATAAGGGACGATTTACCAACATTGGAACGGCCGGCAAAGGCTATCTCCGGCAGTTCGGGAGGAGGATAATTGCCAGGCTTGGTGGCGCTGGACATAAATTTTGCGCTTTTGATTATCATGGAAAATCAGCCGGGAAATACGCCTTGCCCGGCGGCGGGCCGCCGGGCAAAGCGTTTTGCTAAAATTATAGGGTTGGCGTTATAGGCTGTTTATGTACTTTTCAAGGCGGTTCATGCCTTCTTCGATATTCTCCAAAGAGTTGGCATAAGAGAAGCGAATATACCCCTCCGCCTGCTGGCCGAAATCGATGCCCGGGGTGACGCCCACGTGGGCGTTTTCCAGGATGTCGAAGGCCATTTTATAGGAATCGGAGCCTAAATGCCTGGCGTTTGCCAGCACGTAAAAAGCGCCCGTGGGCTCCACGGTGATGCCTAAACCGATTTCCCTGAGCCTGCGAATCATAAACCGGCGCCGTTGGTCGTAAATCTCCCGCATGCGGGCCACATCCGGACCGGCTTCCTTAAGCGCTGCAATGCCCGCCATCTGGGTCATGGCGTTGGCTGAGATGAAAAAGTTCTGCTGGAGCTTTTGCAGCGGCCTGATAAAGCGTTTGGGCGCGATCAGATAGCCCAGCCGCCACCCTGTCATGGCATAGGCCTTGGAAAACCCGTTCAGCACAAAGGCTTCATCCGTAAACTCCAGGATGGACCGTTCCTTCCCCTCATACACCAAACCGTGGTAGATTTCATCGGAAACCACCACCTTGCCCAGGTCGGCCACCTGCTGCATCCTTTCGGGAGAGAGCAAATTGCCTGTGGGGTTGGAGGGCGAGTTGATCATGACCGCCTTGGTGCGGTCGGTCATATGCTTTTGAATTTGTTCAGCCCGATACTGGAAGCCTTCCTCTTCGGTCACCGCGACCTTGACAGGCTTGGCGCCGGCGAATTCAATGAAATTCGGGTAGCACGCGTAATGGGGGTCCGAGACGATCACTTCGTCTCCGGCCTCCAAAAGCGCCGCAAAGGTCATGAAGATTCCCGGAGAGGTGCCGTTGGTCACCACAATGTGGTCCGGGTTCACCTCCACGCCGTATTCATTGTAATAATGCTCGGCGATGGCCTCCCGCAATTCAAGAATGCCCAGGCTGTGGGTGTAATGGGAGTATCCGTCCCTAAGAGCTTTGATCCCGGCTTCCGTTATGCACTCGGGAGTATCGAAATCGGGCTCGCCCACTTCCAGATGGACTATGTTCACCCCGTCCCGCTCCATGGCCTTGGCCCGTTCCAGGACCTCCATGACGATAAAGGGGGTAATTTGATCAACCCGTTTGGAAACTGTCACTGCTAAACCTCCGCCGAGGCCGTAGCCCGGCTTTAAATCTATTAGAACATTACCTTATTCAGGGAGTATTCAACAATCCCTTCGGCGCCTTTTTCCAAAAGTTGGGGAATCAGGTCCCGGACGACCGACACGTCCACGACGATTTCCACAGACAGCCAAGTGCTTTTATACAGGTGGGAAACCGTGGGCGCGTTCAAAGAAGGCAAAATGGCGATGACGTCGTCCGCTTTTTCCTCGGGCACGTTCATCTTGAGGCCCACCAGAGTTTCGGCCACCAGCGCGCTTTTGAGCATCATGGCCAACTGATTGATTTTTTTCTGTTTGAAAGGATCTTCCCAGGCTTTTTTGTTGGCGATGAGCTGGGTGTTGGTCTGCATCATTTCGTCAATAATGCGCAGGCCGTGGGCGCGGATGGTGCTTTCGGTCTCCGTGACCTCCACGATGGCGTCGGCCAGGCCGGAAACCACCTTGGCTTCCGTGGCACCCCAGGAGAATTCCACTTCCACGTCGATGCCGCGTTCCGCGAAATATCTTTTGGTGAAGCCCACCATTTCCGTGGCGATTTTTGCGCCCTGCAGGTCTTCCAAGGTTCTAACCGGAGAGTCGCCGGCAACGGCCAGAACCCAGCGGGCCGGCCTGGAGCTGACCTTGGAGTAGACCAGGTCCGTCACCACGTGCACATCGGATTGGTTTTCCGCAATCCAATCCTTGCCGGTAAGGCCGGCGTCCAGGGTTCCGTTTTCTACGTAGATGGACATTTCCTGGGCGCGGCAGATGGCGCAGTTGATTTCAGCGTCGTTGATGTCAGGAAAATAGTTGCGGCTGTGGACGTTGATTTTCCAGCCGGAGCGTTTAAACAATTCGATGGTGGCGTTTTGCAGGCTGCCTTTGGGCACGCCCAGTTTCAGTGTATCCGTCATTTTTTTTCAACCTCTGGCGGACTTTTTGTCCGCAATGGGTCCTCGCGGTGGGCCCGTTCTTGATGATTACTTTTTGTAGACTTCCTTGGGGTCGAACACAGGTTCGCCCACTACAGTCAGTTTGTCGCCTTCCACCAATTTATGAAAACAACTCCTATGACCGGTGTGGCAGGCAGCGCCGCCAATCTGCTCCACTTTCAGCAAAATGGTGTCGTCATCGCAGTCCACGCGAATTTCCTTGACCTTTTGCACGTTTCCCGATGTGAGTCCTTTTGTCCAGAGTTCCTGACGGCTGCGGCTCCAATAGGTGGCCATGCCGGTTTCCAGGGTTTTTTCCCATGATTCCTTGTTCATAAAGGCGAGCATGAGAACCTCTCCGGTTTCCGCGTCCTGACAGATTGCGGGAAGCAATCCGCCTGTCTTCTCGAAATCCAGTTCAATCATAATTTCCTCTTGTTGGCGGCTTGACGTTTCAAAACCCCGAATGGCGCATTAAAACGTCGGTTTACTTGATCCTGCTTTTGAAATCCTCGATGACAAGGCCCAGGCCCGCAACGAGATCGGTTGTGGGGGTCCACCCCAGTAATTGTTCCGCCCGCGTGATGTCGGGCCTTCTCCTGATTATCTCATTTTCCGGCATGGGCTGAAATACGATCTCAGATCTGGAGCCGGAAATTGCGATTATTTTTTTGGCCAGATCCAGGATCGTCACTTCAACGGGGCTTCCCAGGTTGACCGGTTTAACAGCGTTTTCGGTTTCCATGAGCCGGATAATTCCGTCCACCATGTCGTCCACATAGCAAAAGGTCCGGGTTTGGGCGCCGTCGCCGTTGATATATATGGGCTCGTTTTTGAGCGCTTTCATCACAAAGGTGCTTACAACCCTTCCGTCGTCCAATGCGAGCCGGGGGCCGTACGTATTGAAAATCCTGGCGATTCGCGTATCCACACCCCTTTGGTTATGGTAGTCCATCACCAGGGTTTCGGCCACGCGTTTGCCTTCGTCGTGGCAGGCCCTCAAGCCGATGGGATTGAGGTAGCCCCAATAGCTTTCCTTTTGCGGGTGCTCCCGGGCCTCTCCGTATACTTCGGCGGTGGAGGCCTGCAGCAGCCGGGCCTTGCAGTGGGCGGCGTTTTCCAACATGTTGATGGTTCCCATCACGTTGGTCTTGACGGTCTTGACCGCGTTTTTTTGGAAAAACACGGGCGAAGAAGGACACGCGAGATTATAAACCCGGTCCACGTCCAGCAGGATAGGCTCCACCACATCATGGCGGATCAGCTCAAAATTTTTTTTGTCCAGCAGATGCCGGACGTTATTTTTGGCGCCGGAAATGAAGCTGTCCACGCAAATTACTTCTGCGCCCTGTTCCACAAGCCGGTCACAAAGACGGCTTCCTAAAAAACCGCCTCCCCCTGTCACCAATACTCGGATTTGCCTCATTCCGGCCTCACCATAAAATAACGAAGGTTGAACTGAGGTTTCCGTTGCTCGGTGAGCACCGGGTTTGCATTCTCAATCCAACCTGATTTTTCAAAGGCCGAATTCGGTTCGGCCGCCCGTTTCCGGGGGATGTTTTCGCCGGAAAGAAAGGGAGAAGCCCCGAAACGGAGCTCCTCCCCAAAAGACTACATCAAGCCGTTAGCGAACTTGAAGGATTTCAGAGTGTTGACCATGAGCATGGTGATGGTCATGGGGCCAACGCCGCCCGGCACGGGGGTGATGGAGCCGGCGATTTCCTTGGCGGCGTCGAAGTCCACGTCGCCGCGAAGCACGGCAATTTCCTTGCCGGTCTTTTCGCTGATTTTGGTTCCCACGCGGTTCACGCCCACGTCGATGACGCATGCGCCCTTTTTGATCCACTCGGGCTTGACCAGTCCGGGCACGCCGGCGGCCACGATCAGGATGTCAGCGCGCTGGCAATGAGCGGCCAGGTCTTTGGTCCGGGTGTGGACGATGGTCACGGTGGAGTTGGCGCCGGGGCCTTTTTGCACCATCATGTTTGCGATGGGCTTACCGACGATGTTGGAGCGGCCCACAACAACCACCTCTGCGCCGCTGGTTTCCACGCCGGCGCGCACGATCATTTCCTGGATGCCTGCGGGGGTGCAGGGAGCGAATTTCACTTCGTCTCCGCCAATCATCAAACGGCCCACGTTCACGGGATGGAAGCCGTCAACGTCCTTGTCAGGATCGATGGCGTTGAGGATTTTTTTGTCATCAATGTGCTTGGGCAGGGGAAGCTGCACCAGGATGCCGTTGATGGAATCGTCATTGTTGTACTTATCGATCAGAGCCAGGAGATCTTCTTCAGAGATGTCCGGGGACTGGTTGTCCTGAATTTCGGTGAAGCCAACCCTGTGGGCGGTTTTAATCTTGAGGGTTACGTAAGACACGGAAGCCGGATTTTCGCCGACCAGAATGGTCACCAACCCGGGAACCTTTCCGGTTTTTTCCTTGAGTTCAGCAACTTCCTTGGTTACTTCTTCCAGGATTTCTTCCCTGATATCCGTTCCCTTAATGAGCTTTGCAGACATGTTTTTCTCCTTTCTAGAGGTTTTGCCTTGTTCGCCTGTATCCAGGTCCAGAATTCTATCCCCCTGATCCCGGGGGTTATGTCCTTTTTTTTTCGCGCACCGTCTCCTGAGACGTTACTCAGAATCCATTTGTATTGAACAATTTGTCCGGTTCGTCAACCATTATTCGGACTTAAAATGGTTAGGAAAGGATGAATTCAGGCAAAAAGACCCAAAAAGGAGGTGAAAAATCGAAAAAATTCCGGCTTCAAACGGCGTTTTTCCTCGCCGTCTTCGCCTATGGAAAGGCGGCGGTTAAGGCGAAACCGCGGCATAGCGCCTGTTACGCGCTTCGATCCAGGACTTGCCGGACCTTGGCCGCCAGAGCCTGTCCGGTGAAGGGTTTCTGAATAAAATCCACGCCATTTTCCAAAACGCCCTCATTGGCTATCATTTCGTCGTCATATCCGGACATGTAAAGGACCTTGATTTTCGAATCGCCGGACAACTGGTTAAAGAGATCCCTGCCGCTCATTTCGGGCATGACTACATCCGTCAGCAACAGGTTGATGGGGTGGGCCTGTTCTTTGATCATTTCCAAAGCCTCGGGGCCGTCTGCGGCGCCCAATACATTGTATCCCCTTCTTTTTAAAACCAAGCGGGCCAGATTGCGCACTTGGGGATTGTCTTCCACAAGCAGAATGGTTTCCTGGCCGGCTTCGTCCGTTTGCTGCTTGACGGGGGAGGCCTCCTGTACGGCGGCGGCATCCTGAACGGGGAGGAATATTTTAAACTCGGCGCCGGCATTGAGTTCGCTGGAAAGGCTGATTTGCCCATTGTGCTGCCTGACAATGCCGTATACCGTGGAAAGCCCCAGCCCGGTGCCCTTGTCCTTGGTTTTGGTGGTATAAAAAGGCTCAAAAACGTTTTGCAGGGTTTCCTGGTCCATTCCCGCCCCCGAGTCCTTGACGGATAGGACGACATAACGCCCTTCAGGAAGTTTTTCCCCCGCCATGGGCGTTTTTCCGTCGTATTCCGCGACAGAGGTGCTGATGCGGAGCTTTCCGCCGCCTGGCATGGCGTCCTGGGCGTTGACAGCCAGGTTCATGATAACCTGTTCCAGGTGGCCTATGTCTCCTCTGATTAGGGGCAGCGAGGGCGCCAGCTCCATTTCAATGGCCACGTCCTCCCGGATAGTCCGCCGCAGCAGCTTTTCAAATCCGGACAGCACCTGGTTAAGGTCCAATAATCTGAACTCCAGAATTTGCTTTCGGCTGAAAGCCAGGAGTTGGGCCACCAGTTCCTTGGCCTTTGCGCCTGCGCTGATAATTTCCTGGACGGAACCCCTGCGGTCGTCGTCCGGTCCAAAATCCTCCATGAGAATTTCGGCGAATCCCAGGATAGGCGTTAGCATGTTGTTTAGATCGTGAGCCACGCCGCCGGCCAGCCTGCCCACGGATTCCAGTTTTTGGGCCTGTTGAAACTGCTCCTGCAACTGTTTTTTTTCTTCTTGAGCGGTTTTGGACGCGGTGATGTCCTGAAAGGTTCCAAGCAGTCGCACCACTCTACCGTTCTCAATCACCGGCGAACATTTGGTGTGGGTCCATAACTGCCGCCCCTTTGCCGTTGTGAAGCGAAGCTCCATGTCATAGGGTTCGCCGTTTTCCACGGCGCTTTTAATCGCAGTTTCCAACTTGGGACGATCTTCTTCGTGGAAAAAGGAGACGGCTTCTTCAAGGGTGGGCTTGTAGGCCTTGGGAATTTCATGAATATCATAGGTTACGTCGGTCCAGCGGAGATCCATGGTTGCAACGTCGATTTCCCACCCACCCACTTTGGCCATTTTTCCCGTGGCATTCAGAAAAGCCTCGCTTTTTTTTAGGTCCTGCTCCGCTTCCTTGCGTTCCGTGATGTCCATGATATTTCCAATTATCCGGACAATTTTTTTGCCCTTATACATTGGCTGGCCGGTGGTTCTAACCCAGATTTTTTTCCCCGTCGCTTTGATAAAAGGAATTTCGAAATCGTAGGGAACGCCTTTTTCCATGCATCGATTGAAGGCTGACTGGATAATGTTTCGATACTCAGGAGGATAGCAGGCCAGGCTTTTTTCCAAGTGCTCCTGAGAGTTGACCGGATACTCCTCTTCCTTGAACCCGTGGATGTTATATACTTCCTGGCTCCAATACACTTCCTGCTTATCGATATCCCACTCCCAACCGCCGATTTTTGAAAGGCGCTGGGTGTTATTTAAGAGGGCTTCGCTGCGTTGCAGGTTTTCCATGGCCTGGATGCGCGTGGTCACATCCGCCAGCGCCACCAGAACTTTGGGTTCGTTATTCAAAATAATTTGGGCCGTGGAAACGCTCAGGTGGAGGTCTCGCGTTTCTTTTCCATCGGACACGGGAAGCATGGTTTCAATGTTTTTAAGGGGGGCGCCGGTTTCCAGAGTGTGCAGTATTGATTCTTTGATCTTGCATTGATCGCAATTGGGGGAGTTGCCGCAGCCGGCCTCGTTTTGAAGGGCGTAAAGGCATCGAAGGGCGTCCCCGCCCCGAAGCCCCAGGTATTTTATGTTTTTCCTCTGGCCTGAGATGGAGGATAGCTGGTTGAGCCGGAGTATTTTTCTGTCCTTATCCACCAGCATCATGAGCACCGGGGCGTTTTCATAAATGGCGGAGAGTTCGTTTTCGGTATTTTTTCTGTCTATGGCGTATCGAATGGCCCTTATTATCTGGTCCGGTGAGATTTTGCCTTTGACAAGATAGTCCTGGGCGCCTTCACGAATTGCCTGCAGCGCCGTCTCGTCGTCGTCTCTTCCTGTAAGAGCAATAATAGGAATGGACGGGCATTCCTTCACCATGCGGGATACTGTTTCCACCCCTTGGGAGTCCGGCAGGCCAAGGTCGAGCAAGACAACGTCAAATTTGGAGTTCCCGAGCTGGGTAGACGCATCTTCGATGCTGGTCGCGGACTCCACGCAAAAGTCATGCACGCCCATTTCCAAGTATTCTGTGACCAGATCCAGGTCGGCGGGATTGTCCTCCACCACCAGAACCTGAAATTTTTTTTCTTTCAAAAACGACATAGTCAAGACCCCTTAATCCGGCGAAAACTGCACGATGGAGAACCAAAAGCACTTAATGCCTTTCACGATTTTGCCAAAGCCTTCCAGGTTCACGGGTTTGGTGATGTAGGCGCTGGCTTGGAGATCATAGGATTTGACCACATCTTCTTCCGCAGAAGAAGATGTTAGCACAATCACCGGGATGCGCTTGAGATCCTGGTCCGCCTTCATTTCCGCCAGAACCTCCCTGCCGTCCTTTTTCGGCAGGTTCAGGTCCAAGAGCACCATGTGGGGCTTCGGAGCGCCGGAATATCGGCCTCGCTTTTTGAGAAAATCCATGGCGGCCACTCCGTCGGGAACAGTGAATAACTCGTGGAGAATTTTAGACGCTTCCAGGTTTTCCCTGGTAAGGTCCACGTCCGCAGGATTGTCTTCCACCAAAAGAATTTTAACCTTGTTGTCCATGGATATGCTCCTTGTTCTGGTCTCTTTCCGGGATGGAAAAGAAGAATCTTGCGCCTTTCCCCTCCTGGGATTCTATCCAAATGCGGCCTCCGTGCCTTTCCACAATTTTTTTGGCGATGGCGAGGCCTATGCCTGTTCCGTCGTATTTGCCTCTTTCGTGCAACCTCTGAAAAATCGTAAAAATGCGTTCATGGAATTTGGGATCAATGCCAATGCCATTGTCCCTGACTTGAAACACCCAGGCCTCGTTCTGCTTCTCGGCGGTAATGCGGACTTGGGGCGGCGCCTCCCCCCGAAATTTTACGGCGTTGCCAAGCAGGTTTTGGAAAACCTGGCCCAATTGAATGGCGTCCGCCTGGACAACCGGCAGATCGTCAATGACAACCCCCGCTTTTGTCTCCGCTATGGTGCGTTTCAAGCCCTTCAGAACCTGCTGAACCACCTCATTGCAGTCGGTGGGTTCAAACGGCGCCCCGCGGGTTCCAACCCTGGACAACTGCAACAGATCGTTGACCAGGTGTTGCATCCTGGTCGCTCCCTCCACAGCGTAGCTAATATACTTTTGCGCCTTTTCGTCCAATTGGCCTTCATAACGCTGGGCCAGCAATTGGGTGTAAGAAGCCACCATGCGAAGCGGCTCCTGAAGATCATGGGATGCCACGTAGGCGAATTGCTCCAGTTCCTTGTTGGATCGCTTCAGATCGGCCATAGCCGCCCTGCGGCGGGTCGCTTCCCGCTCAAGTTTATCTTTGGAAACCAGTGTGCTTTTTAGTTCCTTCCTCATCTGATCCAGGCTGCGGGCCAGGCTTCCGATTTCTCCCTGGGCCGACAAAGCGATTTCCGTCTCCAGGTCGCCCTTGCCCATCACCCCCGCGCTTTGCGCCAGTTTCGCCAACGGCCGGGTGATGGTCCTGGCGAAAGTCAGGCCCAAAAAAGCGGCGGCAAAGGCTATGACCAGCCCGAAAAACGCAATGGTTTTTCTAAGTCTGTATATTGGCGCATAGGCTTCTCTCTGATCCACTTCCGTAATTATGGCCAATTCCTTGTCGGGGACCCAACGATAGGCTCCTATAACAGGCGTCCCCCGGTAATCTTCGTAAAAGGCGAAGCCCTCCGACTTTTCCAAGGCCAGGGCCACCCCTTCCGTGTGGATGGTTTTTTTTAGGGCGTAGTTCTCGCCAAACAGGGGTTCCGTAATAAAAAAATTGAACTTGTTGACCAGGTATGTGTCTTCCGTTTTCAGCATGCTGCTGCGTCTGCTAATGATATTGGAGAGCGTTGAAATGTCCACCCTGGCCGCAAGGACTCCCATTAATTTTCCATCCAGGGATTTTAAAGGCGCGCTGATGGTAATGGCCGGTTCCCTGATGGACATGCTGTAGTATACGTTTTGAATGGATGTTCGGGTTTTTCCTTCCCTAAAAAACGGCCGGTCCTTTTTGATTTTGCCTTCCTGGGTTTGATCTGAGGACACAATAACGCTTCCTTTTGCCGGCTCCATAATGAACAATTCAAAAAAACCGCCATTTTTCAAATAGGGGGCAAAAAAATCTCTTCTAAGTTGATTCTTCTTCTCCATTCCAAGCTGGGGAAAATCGTCGTTTATCAACATATTTTCGGGGAGATGGGTCTTTACATAATGGGAGTTGGCCGATAGCTCCAGGAAAGCGGCCTTTTCCTGCAGCCATGCGTCCAGTTCGGCCTGCTTGAGGATATTGGTGGAATAAAGGTGGTTAATGGCCTGGGTCTGTATGGTTTGGCGCCCGCTGATGTATGCGATGGCGCCTACAGTCAGCAAGGGAATGAGTGAAATGAAAAGAAAAAATATCGAGAGCCTTTTTGAAAGCGTCATGATTTATCGCTCCCATATACGGATTGCAGGAATTCCATGGAAAAGACGGATTTCACATCCAAAGGGGTCGGCAGTATTTTTTGTTCGTATAGGCGGTCGCACATGGCGCGCCAGACATCCTCCTTCATCCAGCCAATATGATGCTCGCCGGTATGGATCAGCGGGATTTGCGCCTCCATCATCCCGGTTTGAACCTTAATATCTTTGACTTTAGCGTATTTCATAACATCCTGGACGGCGGCTTCAGGATTTCCTATGGCCGTCCTCCAGCCCTTTAGCGTAGCCCTTAGGACGCGCTGCACCAATTCCGGCTTTTCCTTGATCAAGGCGTCCGTCGTCACGAAAACATCGGAATAGGACTTCACTCCAAAATCGCCCGGCCAGATTATGTTGAATTTTACCCCTTTTTCTTGAAGTTTGATGACTCCTCCGGTCAGATAGGCCGCCGTAACGTCAATATCGCCATTGATGAATCCTTTATAAGAAGGGTCGTATTCCAGCATGTGCATCTGGGACGGTTCCAATCCGTATATTTTTATCAGAGAATTAAATTGCAGTTCAAAATCCCGGACGCCTCCGGCGGATCCGGCCGCGGCAATGGTTTTGCCGACAAAATCCTGGGGACGGAGGATGCCCGAGTTTTTTTCGGACAAATAGACCACGGCGCTGCGCCGGTAAATTGCGGCAATGGCTTTTAAAGGCGCGCCCTGGGAACGCTTGATCATGACGTCTTCCGGCGCAAAAACCCCAAACTGGGCTTGCCCTGAAATAACGGATTTCGCCAAATCCACGTCGTTCCCGCCCGCCAGAAATGACACGTCCAGATTTTCTTCGGCGTAATATCCCTGCTCTTTGGCTACATAAAATCCGGCGAATTGGGATTGATGCACCCACTTGAGTTGAATTGTGACTGGGTCTGGCGGCGGTTTTTCTTCCTGGGAGGTGCATGAGGCGATCGCCAGAAGGGCTGTCAAAATAATGGCTGTTTTTTTGAAGTTCATGCTATGGACTCCGTTCCTAAATGGGATTTATTTAAAAAGAAGAACATGGAATTGCGCCTTTGGGATGGGCTTTTGGCATCATCCCCTCAACCTTTTAATATTGCGCCTAAAATTCAGCCAAAACAGGCTGAGCAAATTTCCCCTTTCTTGCCGAAGGCAATTAGGATATGATGCCTCCAAAGCTTGGGAGAAGAGAGAAAGGGCTGAATTTGAGCTGCACTATTTGTGATTTTGATACTTATGCAAAGTCCGTGCCCAAGGCTCTGAAGGAGTCCGGCCTGCCGGATTTGCTGCAAGGCGTGAAGAAGGTCCTCGTCAAGCCCAACCTGGTTAACTCCTCGCCCTTTCCCGTCACAACCAGACCCGAGTGCTGCGCGGCCGTTGTGGATTTCGTCCGGTCCTGCTCCAATGCTTCCATTGTGATCGCCGAGGGATGCGGCGAGCCGTCCATGGAGACGACGGACATCTTTCGTCGTCTTGGTTACCATGAGATTGCAGGACGGCTTGATGTGGAGCTGGTGGACCTCAACTACGCCCCTTTAAGGCGGCTAACCGATCCGGAGTGCAATTTCTTCCCTGACATTTTCCTGCCTGAAATGGCTTTCACCCACTTTATACTTTCCGTTCCCGTGCTTAAGGCCCATTCACTCGCCGGCATTACGTGCAGCTTAAAAAGCATGATGGGTTTTGCACCGCCCCAGTATTATTCGGGCAGTCACGGCATTTGGAGAAAAGCCGTATTTCATGAGAATATGCATCAGTCCATCAAGGACTTGAACAAATACCGAACCCCGGACTTTACCCTGGTGGACGCCAGCGTGGGGCTTGCGGACTACCACCTTGGCGGAGAAACATGCAGCCCGCCCGTCGGCAAACTGGTTGCAGGCGCCGACGCCCTTGCCGTGGACCGGGAATGCGCCGCGCTGCTGGGTTTGGACTGGAAAACCATAGATCATTTAACATAAGGCAGCAGGCTTTGAAGGGCTCCATCAGAGTCTTCGGCAAGCCGGCTGAATAAATCTTTCTAACAGAACCTTAATCCAAATTTTGTATGTAGGCGTGAGGCTGGTTTTCGTTTAATCCCTAACCCCCGGAGATGAAACCCCTAATGCAAAAAACCTATGTACTGGACACTAATGTTCTACTCCACAATCCTGAATCCCTTTTTGCTTTCGAAGACAATCACATTGTAATTCCCTTCGCCGTCATCGAAGAACTGGACAATCAGAAAAGACGGCAGGATGAAGTGGGCCGGCACGCGCGCATTGCATCCCGCAGGCTGGACGCTTTGCGTCAGAACGGCAATTTGGCGGAGGGCGTGGCCTTGCCGGGAGGCGGCATTTTGCGGGTGGAGCTGAACCATCACTCAACCCACGACTATCCGCCGGGGCTTTCGCTGGACAAGTACGACAACCGCATCCTGGCCGTGGCTTACAACCTGTCCAAGGAAAGCGAAGGGCCGGTAATCACGGTCACCAAGGACCTGAATTTGCGGATCAAGGCGGACGTTTTGGGCATGACGGCCCAGAATTTCACCAACGACATGGTCAATTACAGCAACCTGTATCAGGGCGTTCGGGAAATTCAGGCCACGGCCGAGGACATTGAGCAATTCTACCGCGCCCAGAGTCTTGCCTGGGAGGCGGAACCTCCCCTCATGCCCCATGAATTCGTTATATTGAAAAATCCCGCCAACCCCTCGCAGTCCGCCATCGCCAAATACGCGGACGGCTACCTGATTCCGCTTAATTTCAGCGATTCCATCAACTGGGGAGTCAAGGCCAGGAATAAGGAACAGAAGTTTGCCCTGGAGCTGTTGCTGGACGATTCCATCCGGGTGGTGACCCTGGTGGGAACGGCCGGAACGGGAAAGACCCTGCTGGCTTTGGCCGTCGGCCTGGAAAAGGTGGTGGAGCAAAACGAGTATTCCCGATTTCTGATTACCCGCCCGGTCACGCCCATGGGCGAGGACCTGGGGTATTTGCCGGGATCCAAGGAGGAAAAGCTCAAGCCGTGGATGCTGGCGGTGTACGATAACCTGGAATACCTGTTCCAAAAAGCGGACGAACCCCGGGACGTGCTCGAAGAACTGGTGGCAAGGGGCGTTCTGGACATGGACACCCTGACCTACTTGCGGGGGCGCAGCATCCCCAGGCAATTCATCCTGTGCGACGAGGCCCAGAACATCACGCCCAAGATGATCAAAACCCTGGTGACCAGGGTGGGAGAGGGAAGCAAGATCGTGTTCACCGGAGACCCGGAACAGATCGACCATCCTTATTTGGACCAGAACTCCAACGGCCTGACCTACCTGGTTGAGCGGATTAAAGAGCAGGAAGTGGCCGGGCATGTGACCCTGGTCCGGGGCGAACGCTCCGCCGTAGCCGAGATGGGCGCCAAGCTGTTATAGTTAGTGTCTGTCCATATAGGATAACTTATTAGTATCAAAACGAAAATCGTGCAAAATGGGATGGATTTTTCTTGATGGATATGGTATTTAGAAAGCGCCAACCAACTAAAATCATAACCAAAACAAAAAAGGAGCCAAAACCAGAATGCGCGAAATCCGTCAAAAACAAATGCCGCTGACGCCCGCCTGTCACAAGGATTTTGAACAAGCCAGGGAGTTGGCGGCTATCAGCCATATTTTGGATCTGCATCCTGCCATTTATGAGGAGGCTTATCAAGATCTTTGTGAGTGCGAGGCCAATACTCCCGGAACAGGCGCTCAGGGCATGAGCGCGGAACAAGTGGTGCGGGCGGCTATCGTCAAAGTCCTGTTCGGCTGCCAGTACAGGCCTCTTACCATTCCGGTGGAAGGAAAGTTTGGAGAGGGTAAGAGGCGATAGGGTTGGGCAGGGACATGACCAAGCTGGCCTGCACCAGCGAAACAGGATTCATGCGGACTTTTCTTGTGATGAATTTGAAAAAAATGGCTAACCGCCATTTTTTTGCGCCTGTTTTTTGGGGCGGGCATGAGTGGCGATGGAGTATTTGGGAGCGGCATGGAAGACCATAGGCCTTTTGGAGGGGGCGTGGAAAGTGATGGGATGGAAAAATCCGTACACCTCCCGAGCCCAAAAGCATACCTGCGCCTTGCCTTTTTTGATTTTTTCAGGAAGCATTAGGTAATATAAGCCATCAAAATGGACAATTACACCGTCCTTGACTTGCAGACAACCCGACTTTGTTCAGCACTTCCTCCTCTTCAAGGCACAATGCGACGTCCAGGTCGGGCCGAACTTCACGAGCCGCATCCAACAATGCGCTATAGAGCTTTATCCTCAATTCCTTCGAAAATCTGGCCCGATGATCCGCCTGACGCATGGTGGTTGAATGGATGGACTGGCTGATCAGGTTGTCCTCCCCAATGCTCTCCTCCATCAGGCGTTTAGCGTCCGGGTAGGTGCAGATGCCCCCCATTGTCAACCGCTGCAGGGGCACTGACAGCAACAACTCACGAAGGAATCTGCCGTAGATTTCCTCCCACCCCTCAATCGGTATGATGGGCATCAACACTGCGCGCACAGGATATCCGGCTTTAGCGCATCGCTGCATTGCTTGTATCCGCTGATACGGGTGAGGAACATCGCGCTCAAAGCGGTCGTGGATTTCCGGTGGATTCACACTCCAGGAAAGGATGGTGTGGCCTTGGTGATCAAGGTTAAGAAGGTTGTCCACGTCAGTGCTTTTGGTCAGCAGAGTCATGCGGGCGAATGGATGTGCGGCGAAAAATGGCGCCAAGACGCGGGACGTCCCGCATAAAGGGTCCAAGGCCAGGCCGTCTTGCAGTTTTCCCAAATAAAAAGCGCACACATTGCCCTGCTTATACGCCTGCCGGTCTATTTCCTTCAGAATTTCAGAAAGATTGACAAACACTTTAACTGCCGGTGAGAAAACAAATGTTCGCGTTCCGGAAAGATAGCAGTAGGTGCAACCATAAAAGCAGAATCCGTAAGGGGAAAAATGCCAGTAGTTCGGGCAGATATTGCTCGCTTCATTGCTGAAACGCACAGCACTTTTATGCTCCCCGAAAACAAGGGTTTGCTTCCCCAGTCTAAGGCGAGATGCGAGATTTTTGTGATTAGGAGCAATCCGGTTGTGGGGCGTATCCGGCTTTTCGATGATTTCCGCCTCAGGATACAAGGCAATGATCTTGGCAATATAGTTTCTTCGCTCTTGGGTCGTGCGGGCGCCCTTTGCAAGTACGATTCGGCGAACACAAAAATGTTCGGGCCGCCTTGGCGTGTAATCCGCAGGGAGTGCATAGGGACCAGTATGCTCGAAGAACATGGCATAATCTTCATGATTGTCCGGCAATTGGCGTCATCTTCGTCCACCGCCATAGAATGACAAGTCTCAAACGGGATTGCTAAGTAAACCATGGAATCTGAAGACTATGCAAGGCTTTTTGGAATAATGCAAAAGAACGATGCCAGACAAATTCTTCATACTTCCGCAGCTTCTTTATGGAGAGTACGGCAAAATGCACCAGCGCCCCCTTGAACCTATGACAAGCGGCCTTTCAGGCAGCCATGTATCCAATTGGGTTGTTTTTTAGTTTATCTATCTGAAATCATGATAAATACAAGAATTAAAGAAAAATGAATCTTGAAATTCTAACAAAATATGTCTTAGATATCACCCCTGGACTGAATACGATAATTTATCAAATATATTAAGTGGTTATATATTAATCAAGAAATGTTATAAATGGCTTGATAATAGGGCTTATGGCAGCCCATTGGCAGCCGGGCAAGAAAAAGGGCGATGCGGTGATTTTCACCGATCGCCCAAGATCTTCATTTTGCTTTGTTTTTTTGGTCGGGGCGAGAGGATTTGAACCTCCGACCCCTTGAACCCCATTCCGAAAAAATCGGGCAAAAAATTTTCATATAACCATTTAATTTTAAACGCTATTCTCTCGTCGAACTGTTTCAAAATCGGCCTTGTGCATGGTGTGCATGGGGTCTGTAATTTCAGCATGTTACGCATGTAGTCGGCACGGAATGGTAGCCCATTGGTAGCCGGAAAACTTACTCATTCCATCACTCTTGTCCAAAATAAGGATTTGAAAGGCAAGTCATAATAGTCATTGAAAAAATCCTCCTTAGAGGGCATGTTTTTGTTGCCACACAGAAACACGATCCCACAAACCAAGGAGGATGCAGACATGATACGTCATGCAAGCCTGTTCAGTCAACTCACCGGATTGTTCAATCGGAACCAGTTTCACGCCCTGGTGCTTCATCATGGCTCGGAGAAACATGCTAAAGGATTCAGTTCCTGGGATCATTTTGTGGCGATGCTTTTCTGCCAGATGCCCCAAGGACATATTCTGGTCGAGGACAGGGCTTATGTGGATCTCACTTGGCTTAAAAACTGGCATGGAAACAAGCAGTTTTTCGTGAACCGCCTCAAAAAGAACTTCAAGTAGAAAGAACTCGAACGCCGGGACATCCCAAAAAACCAGGGGATTACATCGGAGCAGGTCATCAAGTTAACATGTAAAAATGCTGTGGATTGACCCGAATGCTTAAACTGCTTCAACTCACGCCCATGGACCGGAAAAATCTCTATGAACTCTTTAAATCGCCTGATTCAGGGTCTATACGCGGCGATCTATATCAATTATCCTTGAATTTTAATAACTTTTAACCGGACAGCAGTCACTTCGATTCGACCTCTTGATTTCGTTGGCGCCACACTATTTTTACCTTTGCGGATAGCCATATGTAATTATGCCCATTGAAAAAGCTATTCCCACCACTGCCAAAGGCAGGGTAAACGGGAGGGCTTTTTTATGCACATAGAAGCCGCAAGCCGCCCGCTGGATTTTCCTTGTCTGCGGAAGGGTCATATATGACCATGGGTTAAATGTGACCTAAACTCCAAGACCAATCAGATTAGCCCCGCAAGTATTTTCAATAATTGTTTCCCATATAAATCAGCATGATGCGACAAAATGTGCCAATAGTCTATATTTGGCACGAAGATTGATCTTAGTAGTAACAGATCAAAGCCCTAAATTTCCTTTTTGGAGAGGCCGGTTCACCCAAATGGAGCAACCGCTGGTTCGCCCCATAATTATAGGATTAGACATGGGGGAGAGTAAATTATCTGCTGATCCAGACCAGCAGCATGAAGCGGCTTATGATGCGCATTACAGAGCGATAGACCTTATTGCAGCCCATTCGAGGGCTAATGAGGAGGGGTGCTCAGACTCTCGAGTTCAAAACACAATGAATGCCTTGATTCCAAAAGAGGAAATCATAGACTCGTTAGTGGAGTTGGTTCGCATTTATTTTGACCAACGAGCGCCATTGGATGCCGAACAGGCTTTGATTGAAATCGTGGACTAATGGAAAAGGCCGGCATTTTCAGAGAGGTTAGCATAATGATCATCATTAAAATCACCATGAACGCCATCCCAAGTAAACAATTGGAAGTGACGCAAACCCTTCTCTCCATGATCGAGCCGACGGAAAATACGGCAGGGTGCATAAGCCATGGCGTTTTTATTGACATTGAAGATCCAAATCGTTTCTGCCTGCTGGGGGAGTGGGAAACACGTGAAAAACTGGATCATCATATAGCGTCTCATCAATTCAGCGTTTTGTTGGGATCACAAGCGCTTTTATGCAACCCGTTGGAAACCCGCATTTTCACGGTATCCCGTGGAGAGGGAATGGATGCCGTTTATTCGATCAGAGACCACAAATAGAATTCCGCTGTGCGGCAAAGGAGCCATATGAAATGAACATTCTCCTTATATACCCTAAATTTCCCGATACGTTTTGGTCTTTTTCTTACGCGCTGCGCTTTATCGGAAAGAAATTGGCCTTCCCACCGCTTGGCCTGATCACGGTCGCGGCCTTGCTGCCGGAACAATTTCAAATGCGTCTTGTCGACCTCAACGTGGAAGCTCTTGGCGACGACGATCTGGCATGGGCCGACATGGCTTTTATCAGCGCAATGGCTGTTCAGCGCGAGTCAGCCGTTCAGGTCATCGATCGGTGCAAGGTCAAGGGCTTGAAAATCGTGGCGGGCGGGCCGCTTTTCACATCGCAGCCTAACGATTTCGGGCAGGTGGACCATTTGGTTTTAGATGAAGCTGAGGCCACGCTGCCCGCATTTCTTACAGATCTGAAAAACGGATGCCCGAAACAGCTTTACCGGGCGGAAGATTATCCTGAAATACGCTCCAGCCCTATCCCGTTGTGGAGCTTGATTGATATCCGCAGCTATGCGTCGTTGAATATTCAGTACTCCAGAGGATGCCCTTTCAATTGCGAGTTCTGTAATATCACGGCGCTTTTCGGACACAAGCCGCGCACCAAGACTCCGCAGCAAGTAACCGCTGAACTGGACGCAATTTACCGGGAGGGTTGGCGCGGCAGCATCTTTTTTGTGGACGACAATTTTATCGGCAACAAACGTTCACTTAAGCAGCATCTGCTCCCGGCCCTTATCAAATGGCGCCAGGACAAAAAAGGGTGCGCTTTTTTTACTGAATCATCAATTAACCTCGCCGATGACCCGGAACTCATGGACATGATGGCCGAGGCTGGATTCGATGCCGTTTTTATCGGCATAGAGACGCCGGAGCCTGACAGCCTCGCCGAATGCTGCAAGACGCAAAATACAAACAGGGATCTGCTTTGCGACGTTAAAAAAATACATCGCTCAGGATTGCAGGTTATGGGAGGCTTCATCGTCGGCTTTGACAGCGATCCGCCTTCGATTTTCCAACGCCAGATCGATTTTATTCAGCAAAGCGGGATTGTAACGGCCATGGTGGGCATGCTCCAAGCCATTCCGGGAACCCGGTTGTTTGAGCGCCTTGCAGGGGAACAGCGCGTATACGAGGATTTTTCCGGCGATAACGTGGATGGCCGAACCAATATCATCCCGGCTATGGGTTTGGAAAAACTTACCGATGGTTACCGAGCAATCATGCAGCATATCTACTCGCCCAGAAACTATTATCAGCGGGTCAGGCATATTTTAAAGGAGCTCAAAGAGCCCTCGGTTACCTCTTCAGCAGATTGGCAGCGAGTCTTCGCGTTTTGGCGCGCCTGCCTGCGGTTGGGCGTTTTGGGGAAAGAAAGGTTCCAATATTGGCGGCTGTTGGCGTGGACCCTGACGCGGAGACCCCGGCTCCTTTCCTTGGCGGTCACCCTGGCCATATACGGTTACCATTATAGGAGGATATGCGAGCTGCACATTCTTTGAACAAGAAAAGTGAATATTCAATGGGAATTAGGATTCGTGTTATTCCCTTGGACCAAACACGCATCGATGAAGTCGATCGGTTCATGAGCGGGAGGTAAGTTATGACTGAATGGAATCACCCCGTAAAGGGATCCATAACGCCGCTGGAAGACGTGCTGGAGAGAATACGGCAGCAGTTAAAAAGATACAAAGGGGGGCCGCTCCTCATCCTTGCCGCCGTTTTGGTGGTGATGGTCTTATGGACCGCATGGTTCACCGTTCAACCCGAGGAGACGGGGATCGTACAACGTTTCGGCAAGGTCATACGCACGGCTGGTCCGGGACTGCATTTCAAATTGCCTTATGGCATCGAAAAAGTCCGTCTGCTGCCCACCGCTCGAGTGCTCAAAGAGGAGTTCGGGTTTCGGACGGTCTCGGTTTCCACCGTCCCTGGTGAAAAGACCCGCTATGATACGCGCGGCGAATACAAGGATGAGTCGCTGATGCTCACCGGAGATCTAAACGTCATCGATGTCCAGTGGATCATCCAATACCGCATCGAAGACCCGATCCGTTACCTTTTCCAGGTTCGCGACACATCGAAAACAATCCGCGACACCACAGAGGCGGTGATGCGCCGGGCGGTGGGCAACCGTCTGGGCAGCGATGTGCTGACCACCGGAAGAGTGGCGGTTGCCAGTGAAGCCAAAACCGAGATCCAGAAAATTCTGACGTCCTATGAGTCCGGCGTGCGCCTGGTTACCGTGGAACTGCAGGATGTAACTCCACCTGATTCGGTCAAGCCGGCTTTCAATGAGGTCAACGAATCGCGCCAGGACAGAGAGCGAACGATCAATAAAGCCCAGGAACAGGCCAACCGCGAAATCCCCAAAGCCCGGGGTGTGGCTACGCAAAGCATAAGCGAGGCCGAGGGCTACGCACTGGAACGTATCAACCGGGCTGAAGGAGAGGCCACCCGTTTTGAGGCCATTTTGGGACAGTACCAACAGGCGCCGCAGGTCACTCGCCGACGGTTGTACCTGGAGGCCATGACAGGATTCCTATCAGATATGAAAGGACTCTATATCGTGGATCAGGACCAGAAGGCCATGGTGCCATGGCTTCCAATTGAGTCCGGCACGCAACCACCGGCAAAAGGGGGACAGCCATGAAGTTTACCGTCAAAGCAATAACCATCGCGATCGCGATAGTGATCGTTTTCGTCCTCTATAGCAGCCTATACACTTTGGAAGAGGGCCTGCAGGCCATTGTCGTGCAGTTCGGCCGGCCTGTTGGGGAATCGGTGACCGAGGCGGGCTTGCACATGAAAATGCCCTTTATACAGGAGGTCCGGCGCTTTGAAAAGCGCCTGCTGGTCTGGGACGGTGATCCGAACCAGGTTCCCACCAAGGGGCGCGAGTTCATCTGGGTGGACACCACCGCCAGATGGCGGATTTCCGACGCGAAAAAATTCCTGGAGAACGTGGCCAGCGAAGAAGGCGCTCAGTCGCGACTGAACGACATCCTCGATTCCGTGGTGCGCGACCAGGTGTCGAGCAGCGAACTCGTGGAGCTTGTGCGCAGCGCCTCGTGGGAAGCGCCCGAGGACGAAGCCCTGAAAGAGGTCCCCAAAGAGCGCGAAGAAGAGCTTAAAAGGGAGATTGCCCGTGGAAGAGAGGAGATCACCCGCACCATACTGACGGAAGCGCAAAAGATCATTCCGCAATATGGAATCGAGCTGGTGGATGTCCGCATCAAGCGCCTTGATTATGTGGAAAGCGTTCGCGAAAAGGTCTACGAGCGCATGATTTCCGAGCGCAAACGCATTGCCGCGCAGTTCCGCTCCGAAGGCGAGGGACGCAGCGCCGAGATTTTAGGGACAATGGAAAAAGAGTTGCGCCGGATACGCTCCACCGCTTACCGCCGGGTGCAAGAGGTCCAAGGCAAAGCCGACGCCGAGGCTACGCAGATTTACGGGCGAGCCTACAATAAAAATCCGGAATTCTATGCTTTTTTGAGCACCCTTGAAAGCTACAAGGAGAGGACCAATCCGAACTCCGTGTTGATTCTCACCACGGACAGCGACTTTTATCACTACATTAAAACCGCCGATTCGGGGCCGACGCAGGCTCCGCCGGCGCCGTAATCGCGAGTGTTGGGAGAAGAAGCACTTCGCGGCATAACCGTTTGGACAGGATGCGGGGAATTGCACGCCGGCATTCACAGGCGATGGCGAGAAAGCATCCTCCGGGGAGGACGTTCATGCAGACGAATCTGGAATTCGAAAATATCGAACACGTTTTGGCGCAGGCTGACGAACTGATCCAACAGATCAGTTCCGAAATCCGTAGCGACACGGAAGATGCGCATCTAATGAAGCTCGAATTGCGCGCTCGGAATTTGAAAAAGATACAATCTGAAGTGCAAAGTGAAAAGGCGAAGAGCGAGGCTTATCAGTTGAGCCACAGCACCGAGGGAATCCACGAGGCGATCCAGGAGATTGCCAAGGCCATGGAGCAGTATAAACGATATCTCGCCGGTGATCGTCCGAATAAGGTCGAATGAAGGACGGGGTCTCTGTTCATTCAGTATGTGGAGATCACGGTTCAAGGCGAAGACAATCGTCAGGAGTGTACACTAAATTTGACGCACAGGAATATCAACATGGCATCCAATGACAAAAAAGACCCATTCATCAGTCTTGTGGACAAGCTGCGCTCATTTTTCGGCTTCGGCAATCATCCGAAAAAACAGACCGGGTTGCCAGGCAAGAAGCATTTCAGCATCTGGTATTTCATTTTCGCCATGATTGCATTTTCCTATCTGCAACCGTTGCTGTTCTCCCCCAAAACAGAAGCAATTTTATATAGTCAATTTAAACAATATGTTAGTCAGGGCCTCGTAAGCGACTTGATCATCCGGCCTGAAAGCATCAAAGGCACGCTTGCAGGGCCGCCCAAAAGAGCGTTTACGACCGTTCGGGTGAATGATCCGGACCTGGTGAAGGAACTGGATGAGAGCAAAATCAGCTATTCCGGACGATATGAAAATAGATTTCTGAGCAGCCTCCTGTCCTGGGTTCTACCCCTTGGCATTTTTTTCCTGATTTGGCGGTTTGCCATGAAAAAGATGGGAACGGGGATGGGGGTCATGTCTTTTTCCAAGAGCAAAGCAAAAATTTTTGCGGAAACTGATACCAAGGTTTCTTTTGCCGATGTGGCCGGAATCGATGAGGCCAGGGAAGAGCTTGAGGAGGTGGTGGAGTTTCTTCAAACCCCTGAAAAATTTCAGAAACTGGGTGGGAGAATACCCAAAGGGGTGCTCCTGGTCGGCCCTCCTGGAACCGGCAAAACCCTTCTGGCCCGGGCCGTGGCCGGGGAGGCTAAGGCGCCATTCTTTTCCATCAGCGGGTCCGAATTCGTGGAGATGTTCGTCGGCGTGGGGGCGGCCCGCGTTCGCGATCTGTTCTCGCAGGCTGCGGCGCAAGCGCCTTGTATCATTTTCATAGACGAACTGGACGCCCTGGGCAAAGCCCGGGGGATGAATGTGATGGGCGGACATGACGAACGGGAACAAACCCTGAACCAGCTCCTGGTGGAGATGGATGGCTTTGACGCCAATAAAGGCGTCATCATCATGGCCGCCACCAACCGGCCGGAAATTCTGGATCCTGCCTTGCTGCGCCCGGGACGCCTGGACCGGCAGGTTTTGGTGGATCGCCCGGATATCAACGGACGGGAGGCCATTTTAAAAATACATTCCATAAACGTAACATTGGGACCCGATGTGGATCTGCGCAGGATCGCCGGCCGAACCCCAGGCTTTGTGGGCGCCGACTTGGCCAACATCATTAATGAAGCCGCCCTGCTGGCGGCCCGCAACGATAAAGAAACCGTGGATTCGGCCGATTTCGACGAGGCCATTGACCGGGTGGTCGCGGGTTTGCAGAAAAAAAACCGGGTGATGACTGCGCAGGAGAAGGAAATCGTCGCCTTTCATGAATCCGGACACGCCATTGTGGCCGAATCTGTCGAGCATGCCGACCCTGTTCATAAAATTTCCATCATTCCCCGCGGAATAGCGGCCCTCGGCTATACCCAGCAGCAGCCCACGGAAGACCGTTATTTATTGACGCGCTCGGAGTTGATCGATCGTTTGGCCGTTCTTTTGGGCGGACGGGTGGCGGAGGAGGTGGTGTTTAATGAAATATCCACCGGGGCGCAAAATGACCTTCAACGGGCCTCCGACATCGCCCGGGCCATGGTCACGGAGTACGGCATGAGCGATCTGCTGGGCCTTGTAAGCTATGGGAGTCCGCGCAAGGCGCTGTTTATGCCGGAAGGCTTTTCCACTGGCAAAAATTACAGCGAAACCAAAGCCGCGCAAATTGATGACGAGATCACACGGATCGTCGATGAAGCCCATCAGCGCGTACGCAAAATCCTTTCCGAGCGGCGAACAGTCCTCGATGATTTGGCCCGTCTTCTTTCGCAGAAGGAAAGCGTTCAGGGCGAGGAGCTAAGACAGATGCTGGCGGCTGCGCCTTGAAGGGCCTCCTTATCACCTGTTTAGCCATCAGGAAGGGCGGCTGGAAACGAGCAAAGGGGAAATGGCGTTGATTGGAATTCTTTTTAATCTGGAGAAACTATGAAAACTTGCCAGGACATAAAACCGGCGGCGAGCATTGACGCCATCATCCATTATGCGGAAGCGATGCTTGGCGTTCGTTTCACGAAAGTCAGAAAGAATCGGTACAACGCACAGTGCCCTTTCCACGCCGACACCGAAAACAGCTTCAGGGTTTATGTCAACAAGGATGATGAGGTCCGGTTCCATTGCTTCGGCGCCTGCAAAGGCGATTGGGATATTTATGACCTGATCATGCTGCGCAGGAAATGTCGTTCCGGAAAGGCGCAGCAGGTTTGGGCTGAGCATCTGGGGATGGCTGACTTCAAGTTTGACGCCGGCAGGGTCTCCTCCATTCCTGAACCTGACGAGACGCCGGAGCCCGATGTTCCGGTTGTATTCATCGAACCATTGAAACTTGATCAAAAGAATGCCGCCTCTTTGGATGAGGCCGCCAGCTTTTACAATGGCCTTCTGGTTTCGCATAAAAACCGGTTCAAACACATTTGGGAATATCTTGCCAGCCGGGGTGTTGGACAAGACGCCATAAGCAAGTTCAACATCGGCTACGCCCCTCCTTATAGCGATGAACAGCACCGAGGCAGGGCGCTGGTAGACAGCTTCCTGCCACGCTTTGAAAAAAAGAACGAAACATTCAGCGCCGTCACGGATGCCGGCCTGGCCAGATTATTAAACGACAACAGCGTAAAAGGATATGGATATTATTGCCGGCAGATCGACTTCAGTCGTAAATATCCGTTTTCTAGAAATTACTGTGATGCTTTAGCTGGACGGATAGTGTTTCCTATTTGTGATTCAACATCTCTCACGACTGGATTGGCCGGCAGAAACCCGGGCGATAGGGGCGTACGTTGGCTTAAACAACAGAGCAGAGAAGTCCCCCTTTCCGATAGAGCGCGTCTTTTCGGCCTTGAAAAGGCTGCCCAATATATCCGGCAATACCGGACAATCATTCTGGTGGAGGGCGTCTTTGACTATTTTGCATTCTACAATCTTCTCCAGGACATGGGTAAACCGGCGTTGGTTTCGACATTGGGCTCCTATGTCACCCCCGAAGCGGCTGCAATTATAACAAGCCTTGATATTGAGCACTTCATTGTCGCTTACAATTGGGACGAACTCGGCAGAAACGGCATTGAACGGATGGCGGCCAAATCAAACGGGTGGGTCTATTACCTTGGCGGTCCATCTAAGGATCAGTCTCCCTACGATCTATTAAAGCCAGTGCTCGACGCCATCAACGGGTTTTCCCGAGGAGCATCTCATGATCTATGCGCGATGCTTCCGAAAACAAAAATTAAAACAGGTACAGGCGGGCATAATAAGGTGCAGCCGCCCTCTGTTGCAGTCGCCTGCAGTGGAAAAACTGCTTCAGACTAAGGAGGATAGACATGAACGTTAAACTAACCGTCGGCATGATCATGGCCGGACTGGTATTTGTATTCATCATTCAAAATTTTGCGGTGATGGAGCTTGGATTTTTATTCTGGACGCTATCCATGCCCTTGGCATTGCTGCTGTTCCTGATCCTGTCTGCAGGCATTTTCATGGGCTGGCTGCTGCGCGGCAGCTTCATTAGAAGGAAAGGCATTGCCCAAGATGGTCAAAATGCTGCGTAACATACGAAAGTCATAAGAATACTCAAAATCGAGAAGATGGAGAGAAAAATGAAATGCGAAACAATTAAGCCAGTCGACATGGATTCGCTTTCAGCGGTGAGTTGTCGGCAGGGGGCTGGTTGTAAGCAACAAAAATCGGGCTTTCAGCCAACCCGATGCTTAGTGGTTGATGATGACTTCACGATCATTGAATACGTGGTCCAGCTGCTTGAACTGCTTGGATTTTTAAGGGTGGAAACCGCCCAAGGGCAACCTGACGTGATGAACAAACTCACTGCCGGCTCATACGAACTATTGATCACGGATTTGGAGATGCCGGACATGAATGGCTACCATCTGACCCAAACAGTCAAACAGGATGCGCCTGACACCAAAACAATCATCATGACGGGCCGTCATAAAGCCTATTGCCGCGCAATGATGGCTTCATGGTGGGTGGACGGGTGGCTTTTCAAGCCTTTTAAACTAAAGGAACTGCGCTCCATGTTGTCGTTGCTTGGATTGCTTAAGACCTGAAAGCCCGGACACGCAGAGAAATCACTGCGACTATGCACTCAAAAACGAATGGTTCAATTTCCGGCATTAGGCTGCCAGCCGTTTAGCAAGAAACGCTGAGGAGGCCAAACCGCCTGTGCTATTTCCCAAGTGAACTGAAGGAGACCCTAAAATGACAGTTAAAGCAATGAAATATGGCGCAAAAGCACGAAGTAAAATGATGCAGGGGATTAACAACCTGGCTGACGCGGTACAAGTTACCCTCGGGCCCAAAGGGCGTCATGTGCTCATAAATAAAACCTGGGGCTCTCCCAAAATAACCAAGGACGGGGTGACTGTCGCCAAGGAAATAGTATTGGAGGACCGGTTTGAAAACATAGGTGCGCAAATGGTTATGGAGGTGGCTTTCAAGACCTCGGATGAAGCCGGAGACGGCACGACCACGGCGACCATCCTGGCCCGGGCCATCTATCGGGAGGGCTCAAAGCTCGTGGCTGCCGGCGGGAGCCCCATGGCCATAAAGCGGGGGATCGACAAATCCGTCGCCCTGGTGGTGGAGCAGCTAAAAAAAATGTCCAAACCAATAAGGGATACAAAAGATATTGCCCAGGTCGGGGCTATTTCCGCCAACAACGATTCCGCAATCGGCGACCTCATCGCCGAGGCCATGGAAAAAGTCGGCCGACACGGAGTGATTACGGTAGAGGAAGGCAAGGTCATGGAGACAACGCTCAACATTGTCGAGGGGATGCAATTCGACAGCGGCTATCTGAGCCCCTATTTTGTCACAGACACGGTCAAAATGGAGGCCGACATGGAAGATCCCTATGTCCTTTTGCACGAAAAAAAAATCAGCAGCATGCGCGATCTATTGCCCATTCTGGAGCAGGTCATCCAAACCGGTAAGCCCATACTGATTATGGCCGAGGATGTGGATGGAGATGCATTGACTGCTCTGGTGGTCAATAAAATGGGCGGCGCCTTGCGTTGCGCGGCCGTGAAGCCTCCTGGTTTCGGTGACCTCCGCAAGGCCATGTTGGAAGACATCGCCATCCTGACCGGCGGCCGGGCTATCACCGAGGAGCTGGGTCTCGATTTGCAAACGGTGCTCCTGGAGGACCTGGGCTCGGCCAATCGCATTACTGTAAGTAGTGACAGCACGACGATTATCGGAGGCGGTTGCGACCGCAAGGCCCTGGACGGGCGTATCAGTCAGATCAAGGCCCAGATAAAAATGACAACCGATAATTACGACAAGGAAAAACTGCAACAGCGTTTGGCGAAACTGGCAGGAGGCGTTGCCGTTATCCATGTGGGGGCGGCAACTGAATTCGAGATGCAGGAGAAGAAGGATCGGATTGATGATGCGCTCAGCGCCACCCGTGCGGCCGTGGAGGAAGGCATTGTCCCGGGGGGAGGTGTTGCCTACCTGCGCGCCATGACGGTCCTTGCAACGATTAAACTCCCAGGAGAAGAGCAACTTGGCGTCGAACTCATGAAACGCGCCCTTGAAGCCCCGGCCAAGCAAATCGCGGCTAACGCCGGTTTTGAGGGGCCGGTAGTGCTTGCGCGCATTATGGAGGGCGGAGGCAGTTTTGGATTCAACGCTGAAACAGGGACTTATGAAGATCTAATTGAGGCCGGAATCATAGACCCGACCAAGGTGTCACGGTTTGCACTTCAAAACGCTGCTTCCGTGGCCGGCCTCCTCATGACCACGGAAGCCATGATCGCTGACAAACCCCAAAGGGGATCGTCTTTGGCGGCCGCCGCGCCATTGGAAGACTCATATTAGATTGGGAGCCGTTCCTATGGTCACAAGCTCAAGACAAATCGTGAACGAGGTCAACAACACGACGCATTTGGATGAGGCGCTGTCGCTGGTCGTGAAGCATTCCAGATCGTTCATGGGGGCGGATGCATGCTCCGTCTATATTTGTGACAAACAAAACGGCCGGTTTAACCTCATGGCGTTTGACGGCGCGATGTCCGACGCAATCGGCAATACTCAGGTCGGGAGCAACGAAGGACTGGTGGGATGGGTGGCGGCGCATGAAGAAGTCATCAACTTGTCAAATGCCGCCGATCATCCCGGCTTCCAGGGTATATCTAATATAAATGACGGGCCTTTTTACGGATTCATGGGCGTGCCCATCATACAGCATGGAAGGGCCGTAGGCGTCCTGGCGGCGCAAAGGTTTGAACGGCGCAGCTTCAGCGATGACGATGTAGCTTTTTTTTCGACCCTGGCTTTTCAGCTTGGCGAGGCCATACATCACCTTCTGGCCAAATGGGAATTAAGCCGGCGGCTGAGTGAACCTTCTCGCGGAAGAATGCGTATTCTTGGAATCCCTTGCGCGCCGGGCCTGTCGACGGGTAATATTGTGCTCTCCCAACCTGCGGATTTACAATCGACGCCAGACCGCATCGCACAGGATATCCAATCGGAACTTAATGCCTTTCAAGCTGCATTGATCGCCGCCAAAAACGAATTACATGCAGGCAAGGAACGCATGCGCATCCATTTGGCAGACGAGGCGCTGTCCCTGTTCGATGCCTACATGATGATGCTTGAATCAGATAAGCTGACCAGCGGTGCGACGGCGCGTATCCGAAACGGCCAATGGGCGCGAGGGGCGCTGCGAGACACCATTTCCGAAATGGCGCAAGTTTTTGAGAAAATGGAGAATCCCTATCTTGCTGCACGCGCCGAAGATATCCGAACCATCGGCCAGCAGGTTCTTGTCCATTTACAGCAGGCCGCACCTGGGTCCAGGACATACCCAAAGCAATGCATCCTGGCGGGATGGGAAGTCAGTCTGGCCGAAATTTCAAACGTTCCCCGCGACCAGCTGGCCGGCATTGTCAGCGTTAAAGGATCGCCATTATCCCATACGGCGATTATTTGCCGCGCAATAGGCATTCCCGCCGTAATGTGCCTGACAGACTTGGTCATCGCCAATTTCGAAGGTTGCGAAATCACGCTGGATGGTTTCCAGGGCGCCGTCTGCATCAATCCTTCGCCTGAGGATATCGAGGCGTTTCGGCAACTCATTCAGGAAGAACAGGCCATCGCCGCCCAACTTGAAACACTGCGTCAGCTGCCAGCACAAACCTTGGATGGGGCGCCGATTCCAATGCATGTCAATTTGGGGGTGGACGCCGATGATCTGTCAATGAACGCCAAAGAATATGAAGGTGTGGGCCTGTACCGCACGGAGTTTTTCTTTATTGCCCGCGACACGCTTCCCACAGAGGAGGAACAGTACCGGCTCTACCGGGATTTGCTGCAATTTTTCGCGCCAAAACCAGTGACGATCCGGACCCTGGACGCTGGGGGCGATAAGAAACTGCCATTTTTCACCATCGCTGAAACCAATCCTTTTCTGGGGCGGCGCGGGATACGCTTCACCCTTGATCACACCGAGATTTTCTTGACCCAATTGCGGGCGTTGCTGCGCGCCAATGCCGGAATCGGGAATCTGCAGATCCTTTTCCCCATGATCAGCAGGATTTATGAGATTGACGCGGCCCTTGGCCTGCTGGACCGCGCCTATTCAGACCTCACGGAGGAAGGCCGTGCCGCTGCAAAACCTCAGATCGGCGCCATGATCGAAGTGCCTTCAGCCGTTTATGTCATCGCCGAACTGGCCAGGCGGGTTGATTTTTTCTCCATTGGAACCAATGACCTCACCCAGTTTCTTCTCGCCATGGACAGAAGCAACCCTTGGGGGCAGGGCTTCAACGACAACCTTCACCCCTCCGTCGTCCATGTCGTTGACGATATCGTCCAAAGAGCCCATCGTAAAAACAAACCGGTCGGTGTATGCGGTGAAATGGCGGGGGATCCGGCATCCGCCCTTCTGCTCATCGGCCTTGGGGTTGATTCCCTGAGCATGACCCCCTCCAGCCTGCCGCGCATCAAATGGACCATCCGAAACTTTACCATGCAGCAGGCGCGCGGGCTGGCCGACAGTGCGCTAAAGATTGACAATGAAGCCGATACTCAACGGCTGTTGAATCATGCCCTGAATACCGCTGGCCTTAGTGTGCTCGTGCGTGAAACTTGACCTCATAAAACACAAAAAGAGTAATGCCCATGAACAGATGCGAAAAGCCAAGGTTTTCAAAGCAACAGATTGGTCCGAGGTATACTCCCATCGGCCCTTGGGAAAATAATTGATGCCATCTAAATTTTCCGCTACAATCATTTTACTCTTAAGCCTAACTGCGACAAAGATGGAATCATCCAATGATAAAAATCTTTCTGGAAATTCATAAGAGCATCCTGGGCTCAATTCGCGAACCCTTGATCCTTCTGGATTCCAGGTTAAAAGTCGTAACGGCCAATTCCGCTTTTTACCGGATATTCAGAGTCGAACCCTCCGAAACCGAGGGCGTGCTGATATACGATCTGGGCAACCGGCAATGGGACATCCCCGACTTAAGAGAATTGCTGGAAGATATCCTTCCTCAAAATGCCGGCTTTCACGATTTTGAAGTGGAACATGATTTTGAAACCATCGGGCGCAAGATCATGCATCTGAACGCCAGGCGAATCTACGATCAAGGAGATCAAACCCAATTGATTCTACTAGCCATCGAGGATGTGACCGAACGCGAATACTATAAAAAACACCTTGAGGATCTGGTTGAAGAGCGAACGGCCGAAATACGAAAACTCAAGGAGCAGCTCGAAGCCGAGAGGGCCTATCTTCAGGATGAAATCAAACTGGTCTACAACCACGAAGACATTATCGGTAAGAGCGATGCCATTAATTATGTGTTTTATAAAGTGGAACAAATCGCCGGCACCGATACAAACGTGTTGATTCTCGGAGAAACCGGAACCGGCAAGGAATTGGCGGCCCGCGCTATTCATGGAACAAGCCTGCGCAACAAACGCACCCTGGTCAAAATGAATTGCGCCGCCCTGCCTTCGAATCTGATTGAAAGCGAACTCTTTGGCCATGAAAAAGGCGCCTTCACCGGCGCGCAATCCAGGCGGTTGGGGCGTTTCGAAGTCGCCGACCGCGCGACCCTGTTTTTGGATGAGATCGGTGAATTGCCGCTGGAACTGCAACCCAAACTGCTCCGAGTGATTGAAGACGGGGAGTTCGAACGCCTGGGCAGTTCCGAAACCAAAAAGGTGGATGTGCGCATCATTGCCGCCACCAACCGCGATCTCCAGGCCGAGGTCCAAAAAGGTTCTTTCCGGGAGGATCTTTGGTACCGGCTGAATGTTTTCCCGATCACCATGCCGCCATTGCGTGAACGCCTGGACGACATCCCACTGTTGGTAAATTTTTATATTGATAGGATTTCAAGAAGACTGGGTAAAGACATCAAGATGATCCCGGCAGGCGTGATGGATATACTGTGTCAATACCACTGGCCCGGCAATGTTCGCGAGTTGGAAAATGTCCTCGAAAGGGCCGTAATCAACTCCTCCGGCCCCAAGCTGAGATTGGTGGATGCTCTTAAAAACCCGCGCAAGGATGCGCCCAGGCCAGATCAAACCCTGGAACAGGTTGAACGCGACTATATTAAGCGAGTACTGGATCAGACCGGGTGGAAAGTGAGCGGCAAAGACAGCGCGGCTGAAATCCTTGGTCTGGAACGCAGCACCTTGCGCGCCCGCATGCGCAAACTCAATATTCGCAAGCCGTAAACCCTCCATTACAATTTCAAACCGCATTTACTTTCAACACCCCTGCAAGAAATAAATTAAAAAAAGGGTCGTATATGACCATTGGTTGCATATGACCTTCTCAAGAAGGTGCCAATAGGTTCCCCGTACATTTTGTTCTGCTGATTAATCCTGTCAATTCAGATGGATAAACCCATAATAGCGCGCCTTAAAATACTGGCATGAAGATTGAAGTATAAGGATGCATTTGCATGATGATTTTCCTTGGCGCATCGTGCCGGATGACGCGGGCCTGCCGAATAAATGGCCCCTGAATCAGGCTTTGAGCGCGATCAATATCTGATATCGGATCAGGAGATAGGGCTATGTGCAATAAGAGAATCTGCAACTTGGCGGTAGTCCCAGCAATGGTATTGCTTTTTTTATTGGCTTCGAATGCCTTGGGTCAGGACGTGACGAGTTCCGGAGGTCACAGAGAGGGATACGGCGCTTACGGGATGATGGGTCAGAATCCGGATGAAATCCTGGAATACGGCCATTCCATGATGCGATATGGTTTTCGGGAAAGCGGGATGCCGAGCGGATCCAGCAAATATCCAGGATATGATGGGCATTTAAGCGATGCAACTATTAAAATGCTCAACGTCGAGCAAGAGGCCTTTATCAAAGCCACTGAAACGCTTAGGCAAACGATCTATGAAAAGGAGTTGTACCTGAAAGCGGAGCTTGTCAAGAAGCAGCCGGATGTCGTCACGGCGCTGGGTTTTCAGAAAGAAATTTCCGAGGCGCGCGGCCAGTTCGAACAAAGGATGATTGAACACTTGATACAGATGAAAATGATAAACCTGGAAGCTGAAAAAAAATAGAGCATCTGAACGATTACCAGGTAACCGATGATTACCTTTCGAGGAAACCAGTAACGAGAAGAGGTCACAATGGGCGACAAAGGGAAAAAAGATAAAGGCAAGCGCGAAGAGCAGAAGAAAGGCAAACACTCCTTGAAGGAGAAACGCAAACAAAAAAAAGATAAAACGGCTCCATTTCAAATAAATGCTAAATGACCACATCCATTGTGGGGACGGTCAATGGCAGGGTCGGCAAGACTCACATGAAATTATTCAGGACGAACGGTAAGTTCGGGAGCGATGCACGGCCCACCCATTCGCATGCACCGTCTCGATAGACCGGAAAGGATAATCCTATGCTGTGGACAATCGCCGTATTTCTCATCGTTATGTGGACGCTCGGATTGATCACCTCGTACACGATGGGCGGGTTCATTCATGTCCTTTTTGTAATCGCAGTGGTCGTGGTTCTCACACGGGTCATCCAGGGCCGTCGGCTGCTTTGAAGTTGAAGGCGATTGGGTTCCGCAGCGACGATTGAAGATTGGACGGCCTTCGAGGGAAGCATCATGGCCAATGGCGACATCTCGGTCAATACCGGCGCCCAGATCACTGACCGTTTATTGGCCGGGGCTCAACCATCAGGAGCTGGCGGAATTACCCTGATCTCCGCCACCATCATTATGCCCTAAGGCACGAGGTGTCGGTCGATCGACAAGACACATGGGGTCTTCCCGCATCACGACAATACGGGAAGGCCCACTTGGAAAGGAGAATTCTCCATGCGAAAAAAAATGATGCTCTTAGCGCTCGCTATATTTGTGTTTGCTCTCGCCACCCCTTCCTTGGCTGAGAACCGAGCTGGCGCTGTAACCCTGTCGCCGTTTATTGGCGGTTACGTGTTTGATTGTCCTGAGTGCCTGGACAACGACTGGTACTTTGGACTGCGCGGCGGTTACAATTTTACCGAGCACTGGGGAATAGAGGGCCTTTTAGGCTACGTCCCCACTGAAAGCAACGCACACAGTTACAACGGCCAGGACGTTGACGTGTATCGCTACGGGGTGGAGGGCCTGTATCATTTCATGCCGAAAAGCAATTTTGTGCCGTTTGTCGCTATTGGTTTTGGAGGCAAGCGCGTGGACGGACCGTCGGGCTACGATGACGACAAACGAGGAATGTTCGATTATGGAGTTGGGCTCAAGTACTTTGTCTCAAAAAATGTGGCCTTGCGGGCCGATGTCCGGCACGACTTGTATTACGAGTCCGACGACCTCGACAATAATCTGGAATATACCGCCGGCCTGACCATTCTGTTCGGGGGGAGCAAAAAAATAATGGAGGCCGCTGCCCCGCCCCCTCGCATAGAGGAGACTGAACCTGTGCATGTAGCGGCGCCTTTACCTACAACGGTTTCCGAACCAACGCCGAAAGCGATTCTGGTCGAGTTCACGGACACGCATTTTGAATTCAACAAATCGGCCCTCACTCCGCAAGGAAAAGAGGTTCTGGCCGCAAACATCCGAACCCTGAAAGCCAACCCGGACATGAATATCCTGGTTGCGGGCTATACCTCCGCCAGCGGTTCCGAGGAATACAATCAGAAGCTGAGCGAAAGAAGGGCGACCACTGTCAGGGATGCTCTTATCCAAGGAGGCATTGCTCCGGAAAGACTCACTAAAATCGGATATGGCGAGAAACGGCCAGCCACGTTTGAACCATATCCTTGGGACCTTGAGTCGAAGGCAGCCAAGTCCAACATGAGAGTTCTGTTCACAATCATCGTGAAAGAGGGAAAGAAATGAACACAATCAAAATAGCGGCAGTCGTTCTGATCGCGGCAGGCATTCTGGGCTTGGCGTATGGCGGTTTTGTGTACACCAAGGAAACTCATACAGCCAAACTGGGGGGGATTGAACTGTCGGTCAAGGACCGGGAGACGGTCAACATCCCGGTCTGGGCCGGCGTAGGAGCGATCGTTGCCGGTGCGTTGCTCCTTGTGGTTCCGCTCGGTGGGAAAAACAGATGACCATGAGCGCGTGAACAAGAAAAGGATAACACTCCATGAAATCGAAACAATTGATGGGATTGACGCTATTCGGGATCACTGCTTTATGGTTGAGCATTCTGATCCTTCCGGCAGGTGCGGAGATGAATGTCCAGGTGGGGATTAACCTGCCTCCCTTTATCCAATTTTCCGCTCCTCCCGAGATGATCGTGCTGCCTGAGACCGATGTTTATGTTGTGCCGGACGTACAAGATGACATTTTCTTCTATGACGGCTGGTGGTGGCGTCCATGGAAAGGTAATTGGTATCGTTCACAGAGCCACGACAGGGATTGGGCTCATTTTTCCGGAGTCCCGGTATTTTATAACGAGGTGCCAAAGGAGTGGAGGCAACACTACAAGAACCATGATTGGAAAGGCCGCCGCTGGCAATACGAACGCATTCCCCACCAACAGGTGCAACAAAACTGGCAAGGTTGGAAAAAGGACAAGCATTGGAAAAACAATAAGAACTGGGGAGTTGAAGAGTCGAATTTCCAGCAGCAAGAGCATGGGCAACAACCCCAGGTCCAGGAGCAAGGAAACCAAGGGAAAGGTCATGGCGGTAAAGGGAAGGGACACGGGAAATAAGGACTCAAAGCCCCATGACCTTCGAGTAAACCAAAATTCCGGAGCATATGTCCCCAACCGACAATAGACCGACTCGATTAGGGAGGAAAAACAAAATGTTATGGACCGTTGTCGCAGCATTGCTAATCCTGTGGCTTTTGGGGATTACAACCCACGTCACGGCTGGAGGACTTATTCATGTGTTAGTGGTAGTCGCCATTATCGTGGTGCTGCTTAGGGTTATTCAAGGGCGGAAGCCGTTCTAAAAAGCAACTCAGCCCAATTCACGTCATGCAACATTGCGTGAGACGAGAAAGGAGCCATTTCAATGCAAAAAAAGAGAAGTTGGAAAAAAACCATAGGTCTTCTAGTCCTGGTGCTCTTCCTGGTACAGACGGTCTCATGCGGCTATTTCATGTACCCGGGGCGCAGGGGACAAACAGGCGGACGGGTGGATGCCGGCGTGGCGGTCATGGATGGCCTCTGCTTGCTGCTTTTCATAATTCCCGGGGTTGTCGCCTTTGCCGTGGACTTCAGCTCCGGCGCCATCTACATCCCCGGGAGCCGTGCAGAGCAAAAGAATGGAGAAACAACCGTTGTATTGGCCGATCCAAAGGACCTGAACGAGGCGGCCCTGGAGCAGATCATCCATGAGCAAACGGGTCTGACCATTGAACTCAAAAACGCCATCATGAAACCTCTGGACGCTGAAACTCCCGACCGTATTGGTCAGGTGTTGGATGACCTGGAGCAACACGGCAACATCGGATAGGAAATAATTCCCAAAACTTGAAGAAGGAGAAAATTCTTATGAACCACGTAAAAGGTGTTTCTGCGGTTCTTATCGCTATGTTCCTGATTCTTTCCATAGGATGCGCATCCACTTCAAGCAGAGAGGGAACCGGAGAATACGTAGATGACAGTGTCATCACCGCAAAGGTCAAGGCCGCAATTTTCAATGAGCCTTCCTTGAAGTTATTCGAGATCAATGTCGAAACTTTCAAGGGCGTCGTTCAATTGAGCGGTTTCGTAAGTTCCCGGGCCGATATTTATAAGGCGGTCGAGGTCGCCCAAGGTGTCGGAGGGGTGAAGTCGGTTAAAAATGGCATGGCGGTTAAGTAACAGTCGAAGAGTTTTTCATACATAAAAGGGGCCTCACGTGAGTATTGCCGGAAGGCAGGCCATGATGATTTCATGGATAGTTCGGCAAAATGCACCAGCGCCTCCTTGAACCTGTGACAAGTGGTTTTTAGGACAGTCGGGTTTCGGATATATTACATATGTTATATCTATTTGAAGCTATGGGAAATATTGGATTATATAGGGAATGAGCTCTTGGTTGCATTGAAACTATCCTTAGATATTGCCAATGGGCATATTTTATAGATTTGTTAAGTATATTAACCATTTACTCTGGAAACAGGAAGAGTCCCAAATGGATGGATGATATTGCTGATGGCAGCCCATTGGTAGCCGGGCAAGAAAAAGGGCGATGCGGTGATTTTCACCGATCGCCCAAGATCTTCATTTTGCTTTGTTTTTTTGGTCGGGGCGAGAGGATTTGAACCTCCGACCCCTTGAACCCCATCAAGCGAGGGGGATTAGGCAACTTGCTGCCCTTGTTCTAAATCCTTACGCCTAAAAATTTTTCGTCAAGTTTTTGCCGGGATAAAGGGCTCTATCATCATGATTCCGGTTTGTCCGCATCATTTTCAAGAATCTTGCTTATGAAACTGGATACTGCGTTAGAAGCGTCTCTCTTTCCGGCTGTCATAATATGCGCGTACTTTTCCGTGGTCCTTATTGAGCTATGCCCCAGAAGCTCTTGAAGAATCCTAATGTCCTTGGACACAAGGAGCGAATAGGTCGCATAGGTGTGACGCAGATCGTGGAATCGGAAGTCTTTGATTTCAGCATCCTTCAACGCGGCTTTCCATGCCTTTTTGATATCCACAAGCGGTTTTCCCGTATGCTTGTTTTCAAAGACAAACCCGGACTCGTGCTGCTGCAAGTTTTGTTTGAAGATCATTTCCAGTTCGCCGGGCAGAGGGATTGTCAATGGCCTCTTTCCTTTCGTTTCACTGCCGGGCACGGTGATAAGCTGATTTCCAAAATCCAAATGCCGTTTATGAAGGTTTAAAATCTCCCCTTTCCGCATTCCAGTCAGAATAGCCGTTAAAACTATTTCACGAAGCACTCCCGTGGCTTTTGACATGAGCGCGGATAACTCCTCTTTGCTCAAGTATCGGGTGCGGGGGAACTCATCGAATTTGTCGAAGCCGTCAAATGGGTTTGGTTTGACGCCTGCTTTGTTGTAAGCGGCACGGGCATAGAACATGTGTCGGTTTATGGTGGGGCCGGACAACCCTTCATCCCATTTCTGCTTCTGATAACGCTTAACGTCCGAAGGGGAAATGGTGAGCTTCCCTCTAAAGAATGATTCAAAGTGGTGTTTGAGATACCTGAATGACTCCCATGTTTTGGGGCGGTGCATTTCCAGATAGTCCGCATACTCCTTAAATACCTGGCCGGGAGACTTGCTGGTTTGCCTTCTCCTGGGACTTTCTGCGCTGGTGAGAATACGCGCCCATATCTCATCCAACCGCTGTTGTGCTTCGCGCTTATTCATTTCTGATTTAGCGCCTATGTATCCTCGGTATCGCTTACCTTTGACGGTAAAGTCATAGTACCACCATGGAATGCTCTTACGCTCTACAATGAAAGGTGTTTTTCTAATCATGTGAGATAGTTATGTCATATATATCCACAAAGCACAACAACTATTTTTATTGATATAGAAAAAACTGATAGTATAGAATACATATTGAATATTTGAAGTCAAATAATGGAATCAATTTTCCAAAAATTATAAACAAAAAACCATATTTTGAGTTAGATTTGAATACTGTGAATAATTTTTTATATATTTATTAAATATTGATGAATGACTTTTCAAACTTTTGAAACTATAGATTAGAAATATTTTTAGATATGAATCTCTTAATGAATGGCTATTCAGGATAAGTTACGTTGGGGCAACTGAGAAATTCGATCCATAGGTGGTTTTACCGAAAGCCCTGGCGAGATTAAAGGCTCTCTCAGTGGAGACGCCCCGGCAGAAGGAAGGAAGCCTGACATCTATTTTCGCCGGGAATCGCTCCAAACAATAATCTTACTTTAAGAACCTAAGTCATCCAGCATCGCCTTTGTAATGCCCATCTTCGTTGACAAGTCCAGTGGAGGATGACCAATATCCATAAGGCTCCCGAACATGGTAAACCGCCCAATCTCACATGTAATGCCCATTCCGTTTCTCGCTAAGCGCTCATTGACCAACGTGGTTATTCTTATAGCCAAATCCCTATCATCGATAGGAATGCCGGTATAAGAACCTCTGGCAAGGCTTGCAGAGACCATCAGAAGACCTCGGTTTTTACGTGAGCCGTCCTCTGATCTTATAACTGACTGCGCTGGACTGAACGGTGTTCGTGCACTAAAAGAGATAGACGAAAAAGGTTTAAGTGTCATATAAAGTTCTGTGCTTTGGGGAACGGCCGCCTCTAAAACCGGAAACACCGCTATCCTCCCATCACAATAGTCTTCTATAACCCTCTCAACAAGGTGGTGTGCGGGAATACCCCTCAAGGATTGTCCATTGTTCTCCTTGTATAGTACGCGCACCGGCGCCCCTAAAATCTGAATATCGTAGAGGCTTGTTACAACGATTTGTTTGAGAGATTCCTTCACCCCCAACCATACGGTAAATTTAAGACTATCATCTCGGAGAATTTCAGTGAGAAAAGAAAGACCATATCTGTCACCTTTAATATCTCTATCAATTTGATAGGCAATTGCATAGTTCCCAAGAGTTTGAATCAGAGGCCGTTTTTTGTTCGGCTGCGAGTCTCTAATTAATGCCAGTATGTTGATTATGTTATATAATTCTGGTTGATATTGAATATAGGGAACATTGCCATTAACAAGATGCGAGAGCATATCTTTGGGCGGAGGGACTGTTTTTCTCCTGTTTAGTGTGGCGTGGATAGGTTCACTGGCTTTTATTTGTTTTCCAACAGAGGGATTCCTCCCTCGGAGAAAGGCGATTTTTTCTGCCATATCGCTTGCAACATCATATAAACTCATAGTGCTGCTGTCTTTAAACCATAAGCCGCCCGTAATTACTCCGTATGAGTTTCCCGAAACGGAAGCGATCTCTTCACAAGAGGCTGGGCATTCCCTTATATGCCTCAGGCTCCCTATTAAATCCGATAAAAAACAATCTACCTTTCTTGGGACTCGTGCCCCCGAAGCAAACCCATGCAATGGAAGATATACATCCCTACCAATTTCCATAATTGATTGTTGTATCCCAGGACACAGTTTTTCAACGGTTTTAGGTACTACGATTCTTGTGTCCTGCGGACATTGAGAGGATAAAATCCACAAAATGGTTTTTTCAATAACGTTTGATGAAGGCTGCTCTGAATAAAGACGAAAATGGACACAGTTCCTTTCTTCGTTAAAAAGCACTATTCGCCATATCGGTTGACGCGGTTTGCTTTTTTGATATTTTAGTTCTCCTGACTTTAGCTGATAGTAGTGGGGAGATGATCCGACAAGCAACTTAAGAAATCCGTTTGAATGTCTATCGCCAGCGTTTGCTTCCAACTCCATGTTTAATCTCCTCAACACCGCCCAAAATGTTTCATGAAAAGAGCATCAATTTTTTTTTCATCCATAATTTGAAAAATCCTTGATTTTGCATGGTTAGAAGTGGGGTAGGTGTCTTTGCCAGAAATCCTATCTTCGCACTTAAGGGAAATAACCGAAATTTCATATTTATCACCAACAGAAATTATTTCGATTTTGTACTTTCCCTTGCGGATATATTCAATGTTGCCATCGCTTTTCCATCGCGGCGATTTACAAAAATTTTTCCTTCTTCTCGTAAAAGAAGACCCCTTCTTATTTCCTGTGAGTCTGTCGCAGCAATCCGTTCCAACTCCAATTGGAGCCCATTTTTGGTGGTGCAAATAATATACATGGCGAATTTGTGTCTCGCAGAACTCACAATATCCAGACAAGTCACCTAAGTCCTCATATCCCATGAAACCCCAACCATGTACTGGAAGGGTTATATCATGTTCAGCAGCGTGACATCGCTTACAAAGCGTCTCACACGCCTCATGGGGATATTCCCACGGGAGACGATGACTTTCATAATATGTATGATGAACTTGGAGTATAACCCCATCACTTTGTTGCTTTCCACAGCGTACACATTGCCCATCATCCAGATCAATAATATGGTCTCTAAACTTTATCCATTCAGGATGCTTATAAAGATTCCCCATTTTTGAACTCCCAGTTCACTTTTTGATGTAAATAAAGTGGTATTATTTTTTTAAAATGAAGTCAATATCAAATCCATTATTCCGGAAAGTTTACTTAAAACAATTAGCATAAAATTCAGTGATTTATATTTAATAGAACATATTCATCTGGCTCCTTTGCTTGATTCCTGCTCACAATTTTGATATTTTTTTGCCTGTTTTCATATCTTTAGATATTGTAATTTATATGGAGGAGGCATTCTTGATAATCTCTGAACCCACTCGATATGGTGCCGGGATGTATCTCTATGGAGACTATTGGGATCTTCACAGTCTTCATAAATTGATCCATCGTTTGGCAGACGGATATCCTATCGAAGGAGAACTGGTGGATTTCTTGCTAAGTCTGGCCTATGAAATACGGCATGCATACCAAGGAGATCGCTTAGAGGAGAGCTTCGGATTCGACGAGTTAGATCAAGTCAATTACAGGGGGGTGCCTTTACTATGGCCCGTACTTATACCGCAAATAGGTTTGTTACGATGGGCGGCCGCGTATCATCCAACCTCGAAAAAAGATCAAGCGACCCTGCTGATTCTTGAACATTGTGTCGAGGACTCCTTAATAGAATATGACAAGTCAATAGGTGACTGTGTTTATGATCTACGAACCATGTTTGATTGGCTCAATAAAGACTATTACGTGCAGTTCGTATACAAATGTGCTTATAGCTATCTATTTGACAGCAAAGGCGGCAAAGCTCGTTTTAAA
Organism: Desulfatibacillum aliphaticivorans DSM 15576; assembly: GCF_000429905.1. Taxonomy (NCBI): domain Bacteria; kingdom Pseudomonadati; phylum Thermodesulfobacteriota; class Desulfobacteria; order Desulfobacterales; family Desulfatibacillaceae; genus Desulfatibacillum; species Desulfatibacillum aliphaticivorans. The sequence goes on from NZ_AUCT01000009.1 coordinate 135,720, forward strand.
AGGTTGCCTCTCGTTTTGCGAATGATGCATCCTTCGTCGAACGAGTACAGAATTTTTGCTGAGCACCTTGAAAGCCGGGCAACAGAACTTGGGACAAGTCCGCATAATCTTCAAGATTGGTCTACTTGGCCAGATTTTAGATGGTAAAATAGGAGGCCTGATAAGTGAGACGCAACTTTCTAAAGTTGCCGCCTTGGCTGTCCTGTTCATGGCATGTTAAGGGAAATAGTTCGGATAGGAGGAGAGATGTCTTTTAATATGCAGTTATGGGAAGTTCGCAATGGCAAGTTGGTTGACCTACGGAGTTCCGCACTTGACAAAGAGGAGCGGCTGGAAAACTGGATTGCTCAAGACGCCTCAGTTCTGGGCCTTGAATTGCTGATCATTGGCCGGCAAGTGACAACCGCTTATCGAGGCATTATTGATCTCCTGGCCATTAATCGGCAGGGGGACATGGTTGTCATTGAGCTTAAAAAGCACAAGACCCCAAGGGACATTGTTTCTCAGATCTTGGATTATGCCACCTGGGTAAAGGACTTGGGCTACAAAGAAATCAACGCCATCGCATTCAAACATCTGAAGAAAAGTCTGCCCTCCGCTTTTACTGATCATTTCAACGAAAGCCTGCCTGAAACCCTTAACAACAATCACAGCATGATCATTGCAGCCGCTGAACTGGATGACGCATCTGAACGCATTGTCCAGTATTTAGCCGATGATCACGGATTGAACATCAATGTCATCTTTTTCAATTACTTCCAAAACAACGAGCAGGAAATCGTCGGCCGGGCATGGTTGATGGACCCGGAAGAGGTCAACGAGCGTTCCGAGTCTCGCAAAAAGGCTCCTTGGTCGGGTTATTGGTTTGTCAATGTTGGAGAATGCGAAAGGCGCACCTGGAAAGATAACATTCGATACAACTTCTTGGGAGCGGGTGGCGGCAAGTGGTTTTCCAACGGTCTGAAAAGGCTGCAACCCGGCGATAAGATTTTCGCCTACCTTAAGGGGGTGGGCTACGTCGGCTTTGGTGAAGTCACCCATAAAGCAGTCATGATTGACCAGTTTATGGTCAATGAAGATGGAGCCGAAAAGCCTTTGTCAGAAGCTCAGCTAACGGCTCCACAGGCCACTGATGGCCTGGCTGATCCTGATCTATCTGAATGGGCTGTCCGCGTGGTTTGGCGCAAGACGTTTTCCAAAGAAGAGGCCAAGACATTTAAAGGAGTATTCGCCAATCAGAACATTGCATGCAAACTGAGGCACCCGGAAACTGTGGAATTTTTGGTCAAGGAGTTTGATGTTTTAGAGCAGTGAAAAATTGCAGAGGGCGGCTGTCATGTTTCACCCCCTTGAATTAGTCTCATTGCGCAAAATACCATCCGCCAATTAATGTCGGCTCTGATCCTTCATCAAGTATGGCATGCTCGTTCGACGCCGGGCGCTCCTGTCATACAACAAGATGGGATAGCTTTTATACAGTATAGGTCGCCGAAAATTTGACCGTATAGTCAATGGGCAATAGCGGCCTTGTGTTTTTGGAGGGTTTTGGGAAAAAACGTGTCGAGTTTTGCGTCGACCTATGGGGGGGATGGGGGCCTATCTCAAATGGTTCTGCCCCAAAAAGAAAAAAGGAGCTTCCTTCGGAAGCCCCTTTGTTTCTTTTTGTTTTTTTGGTCGGGGCGAGAGGATTTGAACCTCCGACCCCTTGAACCCCATTCAAGTGCGCTACCAGGCTGCGCTACGCCCCGACGAAAAACGCTTTATACTCCTGCGACCGCTCTGTGTCAAGCGATCTTATCGCCTTTTTTCGGCGATTATCAAAAAAAAGAACTTAGCCGTTCTTTTTCTCGAATTCCTTCATGAAATCCACCAGGGCTTCGATGCCTTCCTGGCTCGTGGGATTGTAGATGGATGCGCGGCATCCGCCCACGGAGCGGTGGCCTTTGAGTCCGCCCAGGCCGTTTTCCAGGGCTTGGGCCACAAAGGCTTTTTCCAGGTCTTCGCTGGGGAGGCGGAAGGTCACGTTCATCAAAGAACGGGAGTCCTTGTCCGCGGTTCCGGAGTAGAAGTCGCTGGAATCGAAAATCGAGTACAGGGTGTCCGCTTTTTTGCGGTTCCTGGCTTCCATTTTCTCCAGGCCGCCGATGGTTTCCTCGATCCACTTGACCACCAGGCCCACCGTGTAAATGGCGAAGCAGGGGGGCGTGTTGTACATGGAGTTCTTGTCGGCGAACGTGGTGTACTTGAACATGGAGGGCAGGCTTGCGGGAACCCTTTCCAGCATGTCCTTGCGGATGATGGCCACGCATACGCCTGCGGGGCCCATGTTCTTTTGGGCGCCGGCGTAGATAAGGCCGAACTTGGAGACGTCTATGGGCCTGCTCAGGATGTCGGAGGACATGTCCGCGATCAGGGGGACGTTTCCTGCTTCCGGAAAATCGTTGTAGGCCGTTCCCTTAATAGTATTGTTGGAGGTAATGTGCACGTAGGCGGCATTGGGATCCAACGGAATATTTTTGGGAATGTAGCAGAAATTCCTGTCTTCGGAGGAAGCGGCCACGTTGACGGTCTTGCCCATGGCCTGGGCTTCCTTGATGGCCTTGGAGGACCATGTGCCGGTGTTCACGTAGTCGGCGGATTGGCCTTCGGGCAGCAGGTTCATGGGAACCAGCGCAAACTGGGTGCTGGCGCCGCCCTGCATGAACAGGACCTGAAAATCGTCGCCCAGGCCCATGAGGCGGTTTATTCTTTCCACGGTTTCGTTGATCACGTCGTCGAACCATTTGGAGCGATGGCTGACTTCCATGATGGACATGCCCGAGCCTTTGAAGTCCAAGAGCTCGGCCTGGATTTCTTCAAGCACCGGCAGCGGGAGGGCGGCCGGTCCTGCATTGAAATTGTGAATTCTGTTTTTCATGGTAATTGTTTTCCTTGTGGTTATGCGCCGCTTTTTTTCCCCGGCTTTAAGTAGTCCGTTTGGATACATGTTCCGATTGTGGGTGTCAAGTGTAAAATTGGCGTGAGGACCATCGCTTTGGTCTTGACATTGCCGAATATCCTATTAGTATAACAAACTTTTCCCGATAGGGCTTAAAAGGCCCCCTGGGCGGAAACTCACGCTATTAAATAATGGAGACAAAAATGAAAGTACTTGTAAGCGACAAACTCGGAGAAGCTGGAATCCAGCTCTTTGAGGAAGCCCAAGGGATCGAGGTGGACGTAAACACCGGCCTCGAACCCGCTGAGCTCAAAAAAATCATCGGCGATTACGACGCGATAGTCATCCGCAGCGCCACCAAAGTGACCGAAGAGCTTTTGGACGCCGCCCCCAACCTGAAGGTGGTGGGCCGCGCCGGCATCGGTCTGGACAATGTGGACATTCCCGCAGCCACCAAAAGGGGCGTGGTCGTTATGAACACCCCGGGGGGCAACGTCGTCACCACCGCCGAGCACGCCATATCCATGATGTTGTCCCTCACCCGCAACATCCCCCGCGGGACCGCATCCCTCAAAGCCGGCAAGTGGGACAAAAAACTGCTCCAGGGCAAGGAAATCTTCAACAAGACCCTGGGCGTCATCGGCTTCGGCAACATCGGCTCCATCGCGGCCGACAGAGCCAGAGGGCTTCGCATGAACGTGATCGTGGCCGACCCCCACGTCACGCCCGAGCGCATTGAAAAGGCCGGCTTCGAGGCCGTCAGCCTGGACGAACTGTACGAGCGCTCCGACTACATCACGGTTCACGTGCCCAAGATGAAGGAAACCATCGGCCTTCTGAACAAGGACGCCTTCGCCAAGATGAAAAAAGGCGTGATGGTCATCAACTGCGCCCGCGGCGGCATCGTGGACGAAGCGGACCTGTACGACGCCATCCAGGAAGGCAAAGTCGCCGGCGCCGCTCTGGACGTTTTCGCAACCGAGCCTCCCGGAGTCATCCCCCTGTTTGAACTGGACAACGTGATCTGCACCCCCCATCTGGGCGCCTCCACCGCGGAAGCCCAGACCAACGTTGCCGTTGCCGTGGCCGAACAAATCATCGCCTATCTCCAGACCGGCACGGTCATCAACGCAGTGAACGCTCCGTCCGTCACCGGCGACCTTCTTGAGAAGCTCAAGCCCCTCCTGACCCTGGGCGACCGCATGGGATGCCTCCAGGCTCAGTTGGCTCAAGGCCCGGTCAAGTCCATCAGCATCGAATATTATGGGGATTTCCGCGGCCTGGACCTGTCTCCGGTCACCACGGCCATCTTGAAGGGTTTCCTCACCCCAGCGCTGAAAGACGACGTCAACTTTGTCAACGCAGGCATGCTGGCCCAGGAAAGAGGCGTGAGCGTCACCGAAACCACGCAGGCCGACTCCAAGGACTTCAACAACCTGATCAAGGTTATCGCCAAGTCCGACGCCGCCACCCACACCGTGTCCGGCACCATCTACGGCAAGGCCGAGCCCAAGATCGTCCGCATCGACAGCTTTAGGGTGGAAATGGTGCCCGAGGGCCACGTGCTTCTGATCCACAACATCGACAAGCCCGGCGCCATCGGCAGCGTGGGCAGCATGTTGGGCGAAGCCTCCGTGAACATCGCCCGGATGCAGGTTGGTCAGGAAGAGGACGGCAACAGAAACTTCATCGTCATGGAAACCGACACGGAAACTCCTGACGATGTGGTGGCCAAATTGCGGGAGCTGCCGCTGGTCAAATCCGTAATTACGGTGGAACTCTAAAACTTATAAACCAAAGGAGTGTGCTTCATGACGGAAGACAAGGGGTTTGAGGTTCATGACAGACGCGCTTTTGCGTCCCAGGAGCCCGAAAAGGAAGAGGCCGTCCAAAAGGATGCTGACGCCGCTCCTGGCCAGGCCGAAGGGGAGCAGGCTGCTTCGGAAGAATGCCAAGCCAAGCCGGAAGAATGCCAGGCCAAGAAGGAATACAACACTGCAGGGACCGGCGCAAGCCAGGCTCTGCCGCAGGTGAACTTCCCCACCTTCATCATCTCCCTCAGCTCTTCGGTGCTGGTTTATTTGGGAGAAATGGAGGACCCGGCGACCGGGGAGACCGTGGTCAACTTGCCCGTGGCGAAACAGACCATAGACATCCTGGGAATGCTGGAAGAAAAGACCAAGGGAAACCTGTCTGATGACGAAAGCCGGCTCTTGCAGAATATTCTGTACGACCTGCGCATGCGCTACGTGGCTTTAGCCAAGAAGTAGGCGGCCATGGCGCCTGACAGGCTTGAAATATCATCCCCGGCAAAGGTCAACCTGACCTTGCGGATATGTGGCAGGCGGGACGACGGATTCCATGAGATCGAGTCTCTCATGGCGCCCATCAGCCTGAGCGACCGCGTGACCCTGGAAACCGGGGGGAGCGGAATCCGCATCCGGTGCGATGCGCCGGGGATCCCGGAGGACGAAACCAACCTGGCCTGGAGGGCCGCGGACCTTTTTTTCAAGGAACGCGGCTCCGGGCCGGGTCTTTCGATCACCCTGGAGAAAAACATCCCGGCGGGCGCCGGCCTGGGGGGCGGCAGCGGAAACGCAGCCGGCGTCCTGAACGGCCTGAATACGCTTTTGGGGAGACCGTTCTCTCTGGAAAAGCTGGCGGATATGGGCGCCCGGATAGGGTCCGACGTCCCGTTTTTTGTGTACGGCAAGCCCGCTTGGATAACCGGCGTGGGCGAAGCTATTGATTTGGTGAGAGGTCTTTATCCACACCATCTTGTGGTTGTGTTTCCCGGGATCGAGGCATCCACGGCCAAGGTATACAAAAAGTGCAATTTGGCGTTGACAAGGTGCAAAAAAATTCATAGTGTGCCTGACTTGACGGGGGACCCGGCTTATGTGGAAGGTCTGCTTTGCAATGACCTGGAGAGGCCGGCCCTGGAAGAGTATCCGGGAATAGGAAAAGCCGTGGACGCGCTTTCGCAAACCCAGGCGTTGGGAGTGCTCATGTCCGGGAGCGGAAGTTCGGTGTTCGGGCTGTTCCGGCAAGAAGCCGAAGCCGTGGAAACGCGGCGGACCCTGGAGTCCAAACATCCCGGATGGCGGGTTTTTTCCTGCCGGTTGCTCGTCTGATTCTTGTTGTCCGAACGGAGAGACGCCCTGTTCGGGCGGCGGTTAAAAAATTTGGTTATAGCTTGCAGGGGCGTCGTCAAGCGGTAAGACACATGGTTTTGGTCCATGCATTCGGGGGTTCGAATCCTCCCGCCCCTGCCATTTCATTGAATTGCACGTTGCAGTATTGAGCGTGTTACGCGGGGAGCCTGCACCAAGCCGAAACTTTGACGGCGCTAAGGCCGATCTTTGGGACGCACGGCATGCTTAGAATCCTCTGCGCGCCACAGGCCTTGTTATCGGGAAGATGACAGGGCCGTGTTTGTGGTCAAGGGGCGTAATCGGCCAAGAGAGGCCGGAAAAAAGGACGACATGAACGATCTCCAGATCTTTACCGGTAATGCTAATCCCGGGGTAGCCCGGAAAATTTGCGGATATCTTGAAAAGCCTCTCGGCGACGCCGTGGTGAAGACCTTTTCAGACGGCGAAATTCAGATAGAAATCCGGGAGAATGTGCGGAGTAAGGACGTTTTCGTCGTGCAGTCAACCTGTTGCCCGGTCAACGACTCCCTCATGGAACTGCTGCTCATGATCGACGCCTTTAAAAGGGCCTCGGCCAAGCGCATTACGGCGGTCATGCCCTACTACGGGTACGCCAGGCAGGACAAAAAAGTAGCGCCGCGCGCGCCCATCAGCGCCAAGCTGGTCGCCGACTGCCTCACCGCCGCCGGCGCCAACCGGATTATCACCATGGATCTCCACGCCGGTCAGATCCAGGGATTTTTCGGCATTCCCGTGGACAACCTCTTCGCCGCGCCCGTGCTTCTCAAAGACATGAAAAAATCCTATAACCATGAAATCGTGATAGTAAGCCCCGACGCCGGCGGCGTGGAAAGAGCCCGCGCTTTTGCAAAGCGCATGGGCGCCGACCTTGCCATTGTGGACAAAAGAAGGCCCGCACCGAATCAGGTGGAGGCCATGAACGTCATCGGCAACGTTGAGGGTAAAATAGCAATATTGTTGGACGATATGGTGGATACTGCCGGCACCCTGACGCAGGCGGCCTTGGCCCTGGCTGAAAAAGGCGCCAAGGAGGTGCACGCTTACGCCTCCCACGCCGTACTTTCGGGTCCCGCTGTGGAACGGGTCAAAGGTTCTGCGTTAAAGAGCCTGGTCGTCACCGACACGGTTCCCCTGAGCGAAGAAGCCAGCAAAGTGGACAAGATTCGGGTTCTCTCCATCGCAGACGTGGTGGGCGAGGCCATTATCAGAAGCCACACGGGCGACTCGGTCAGCCACCTTTTCGTATAATACTTTAATCGGAGGTAGTATCCTTGAAAACTCATGAACTAAAAGCCAGCCCCAGAACCACCCGGGGCAACGGTCCCGCCAGGGCTCTCAGAAGGGAAGGCTTCATTCCCGCTGTTCTTTACGGACCTGATTCCGAACCCATCACCCTCAGCGTGTCCCACAAAGATCTGTCGGACATCCTGCAAGGCGTGGGTTCCAGTCAGGTCATGTTCAATCTTAATATAGAAGGCGCGGACGCCCCTCGCAAGGCCATGATTAAGGAATTGCAGACCAACGTGGTGAGCCAGCGGTATCTTCATGCCGACTTCTACGAAATCAGCATGGACCGCAAGCTCCACGTCATGGTTCCCGTGGTGGTGGAAGGCAAGAGCAAAGGCATGGAAGAAGGCGGCCTTTTGCAGGTTATTCGCCGCGAACTGGAAGTCATCTGCCTGCCCGGCGACATTCCGGAAGAGTTCGTCATCGACGTGACCGAACTGGGAATCGGCGAAGCCGTCCACTTGTCGGATGTGCCCAAGGGCGACGCCGTGGAATTTCCGGAAAGCGCGGACTTCACCGTAGTGACGGTGGTTGCGCCCACCGCCTCGGCCCTGCCTGAAGAAGGCGAGGAAGGCGAGGAAGGCGAAGAAGGCGTAGAAGGCGGAGAGGCCGAAGGCGCCGAGGCTGCTTCCGAGGAATAGAAGCAGGGCTGAACGTGCATGCCTTTTTTTTCGATTTTTAAACGTGAAATTTTTCGCAAACTTACCGGAAAGGCGAAAGATCGCGAAAACGCCGCGTTTCAGGCCCTGCACCAACCCCAATCATGGCTGGTGGCGGGACTGGGAAATCCGGGAGAAAAATATTCGCAAACCCGTCACAACATCGGGTTCATGGCAGCGGACCTTCTGGGGGAAAAGTGGCGGTTAGGGTTTGAGACTCACGGCGCCAGCCTTTTTGGCGCCGGCCTCATCGGCGAAACGCCGGCGGGCGTGATCAAACCGCAGTCTTACATGAATTTGAGCGGCCCTCCGATTTGGGAGATCGCTGGTAAGTTCGGAATAGACAGGGAACGGGTTCTGGTTATACACGATGATTTGGACCTTCCCTTTGGAAAGATTAAAATCAAAAAGAAAGGAGGACACGGCGGACACAAAGGGATTCAATCGCTGATCCAATCTTTTGGGGACGGGGACTTTCCCCGGCTCCGCGTAGGAATTGGGCGCCCTCCTGCCGGACAGTCCGTTGTGGATCATGTTCTGGGCAGGTTCGACGCCGAAGAAAATTTGGTCCTCGGTAAAGTGCTTGCGCTTTCCGGAGACGCAGTGGAAACGGTTCTTCGAGAGGGAATCTCGAAGGGAATGAATTCATTCAATAACCAACAGATTACAGCCTGAGCAACACCAAAGTCCGCAGCGCCTCGTCGTGTCCGGGCATATGCTGTTTGACGCCGGTGGTTCTCATGGCAGGAAAACGAGGGAGGAAGTAATGGCATTATTGGACGTTTTTATGGCAAACATACCCCTGTATTGCGCCATCGTAGGCCTTCTTGGGGTGGCATTTGCGGCTTTGCTCGCAATTACGGTAAAGAACGCTCCGGCCGGCGATAAGAAAATGACTGACATCGCCGACGCTATCAAGGAAGGCGCTATCGCTTACTTGAACCGTCAGCTCAAAAGCATGGGCGCGGTGGGCATTGTTATTTTTATTGTTATCTTTATTACTCTGGGCTCCAAGGCTGCGTTTGGCTTCCTGGTTGGCGCCGTGGCTTCTTTCATCGCCGGTTATGTCGGCATGAGAGTTTCCGTTATCGCTAACGTGCGTGTGGCCGAATCCGCCAAAAAGGGTTTGTCCGCTGCTCTGAGCCTGGCTTTCCGCGGTGGCGCCGTCACCGGTATGATGGTCGCCTCTCTGGCGCTGACCGCTGTTGCCGGTTACTACACCATCCTGATGCAGGCCGGCGGCGAACATGCCGCTCGCGAAGCTGTGACCGCTCTGGTTGCCCTGGGTTTTGGTGGATCTCTGATCTCCATTTTTGCTCGTCTTGGCGGCGGTATCTTCACCAAGGGCGCTGACGTGGGCGCTGACTTGGTTGGTAAAGTGGAAGCCGGCATCCCCGAAGACGATCCGCGCAACCCCGCCGTTATCGCTGACAACGTCGGCGACAACGTCGGCGACTGCGCCGGTATGGCTGCTGACCTGTTCGAGACCTACGGCGTGACCGCTGTGGCAGCTATGCTGCTGGGCCACCTGCTGTACCCCAACTTTGAACTGGCCACCACCTTCCCGCTGGTTCTTGGCGCCATCTCCATTTTCGCTTCCGCCATCGCCATTTTCTTTGTGCGTCTTGGCTCCAACAGCGAATACATCATGGGCGCTCTGTACAAAGGCATGTTCGGCGCTGCCATTCTGGCCGGCATCGCCTTCTACTTTGTCATCCAGAAAATCTGGGTGGGCAACGAAATCCCGGCCATGAACATTTTCTACGCTACCCTGGTCGGTCTGGTGCTGACGGTTCTCATCGTTATCATCACCGAATTCTACACAGGCATCTACACTCCTGTTAAGACCGTTGCCCAGGCTTCCGTAACGGGTCATGGCACCAACATCATTGCTGGTCTCGGCGTTTCCATGCAGGCTACTGCTGCTCCTGTTATCGCCATCTGCGCCGCCATCTGGTTGGCATATAATTTTGCCGGCCTGTACGGCATTGCTATGGCCGCCATGTCCATGCTGTCCATGACCGGTATGGTCATCGCAGTTGACGCTTACGGCCCCATTACCGACAACGCCGGCGGCATCGCTGAAATGGCTGAAATGGACGAATCCGTCCGCGCCGTCACCGATCCCCTGGATGCTGTTGGTAACACCACCAAGGCTGTCACCAAGGGTTACGCCATCGGCTCCGCCGGTCTGGCTGCTCTGGTTCTGTTTGCTTCTTACGTGTTTGAATTCCAGATTCAGGGCGGCAAAGGCGCTAGCGCCATCGCCTTCGATCTGTCCGATGTTGACGTCATCATCGGTCTGTTTATCGGCGGCCTGCTGCCTTACCTGTTCGCTTCCATGGCCATGATGGCTGTTGGCCGCGCAGGCGGCGCTGTTGTTGAAGAAGTTCGTCGTCAGTTCCGCGAAATTCCTGGAATCATGGAAGGCACCGGCAAACCTGACTACGCTGCTTGCGTTGACATCGTCACCACTTTCGCTCTGAAAGAGATGATGGTCCCCGCCATCCTGCCCGTGCTGGCTCCTGTTGTTGTGGGCCTGCTGCTTGGCAAGGTTGCTCTGGGCGGCCTGCTTATCGGCTCCATCATCACCGGTGTGTTCGTGGCTATCTCCATGACCACGGGCGGCGCTGCATGGGACAATGCCAAGAAATACATCGAAGACGGCCACCTGGGCGGCAAGGGCTCCGACGCCCATAAAGCCGCCGTTACCGGCGACACCGTAGGCGACCCCTACAAAGACACCGCCGGCCCGGCTGTCAACCCCATGATCAAGATCCTGAACGTTGTTGCTCTGCTCATGGTGCCTTTCCTGATCTAATCGCACCCGCGGATCACACGTGATCTAAGCAGTACCCCGGGGCTGGCGCCTTGCGCGCCGGCCCCGATTTTTTTTAGCCCCGCCTAATTGTTTATTTCTGATATTTTCCGGCTGTTGCATCAATCCATTTTTTGTGATATATATATTATGTTAGGCCGGTGTGACAACTGGCGCCCGCGTTTTTGGGCGGGGTGAGCGGGCTTCGGTTTCCGTGGTATGGGAATTGGAAGCCTCTTGTATTTTAATGCGAACAGTAAAATTTAGGTGAATATAATGAGCGAAAATCTGCAGGTAAATTCAAACCAGGACGCCTCGGAGGAATATACCTTTTCCGTCAATGACCTGGCCGTTTACCCTGCGCACGGGGTGGGTCGCATTGAGGCTGTCGAGACCCGCACCATTGGCGGAGAAAAACAAAGTTTTTATATAATGCGGATCCTGGAAAATGACATGGTCATCATGATTCCCACCCAAAACGTGGAATCGGTGGGCCTGCGTGAAGTCATTCGCAAAGGCGATGTGTCCCAAGTTTACGCCATTTTAGGCGAAAAGGAAATCCCCCCCGACAATCAAACATGGAATCGCCGTTACAGGGATTATATGGAAAAAATCAAGACCGGCAGCCTTTTTGAGGTGGCCGGCGTGTTTAGGGACCTTTACCTGCTCAAGGTCACCAAAGACCTTTCCTTTGGAGAACGCAAACTTTTGGATACGGCGCAAACGCTTTTGCTCAAAGAACTTTCCATTGCCAAAAGCTGCACCGAAGAAGTGATTATGTCGGAAATTGAATCCCTGCTCGAGTCCTAACTCCTGGCAGGCAAGGCCGCTCCCCGGGCTCAGCGCATCCAAAGGGGAAGAATCAAGCCCATGACGGGTGATCAAACTTACCAATTCAAAGTTCAAAATAAAGAACAGGGACAAAGGCTGGACGCTTTTGTCCCTGTTCATTGTAAGGACCTCTCCAGAAACGCCTGCGCCCGGCTCATACGCCAGGGCCTCGTTACAGTGGACAAGTCCGTCAAGAAGCCTTCCTATGTTTTAAAGCCAGGAGAAATGGTCTCCGTAACCGTGCCTGAGCCTGAGACGGCGGATATTGTCGCTCAGGACATGGACCTGGCCATCCTTTATGAGGATAGGGATATTGTGGCGGTGAACAAGCCGCCGGGCATGGTGGTGCATCCGGCCCCGGGTCATAGCAGCAATACCCTTGTGAACGCTCTCCTGGCTCACTGCAAGGACCTTTCCGGTATAGGAGGGGTGCAGAGGCCGGGCATCGTCCACAGGCTGGATAAGGACACCTCAGGGGTGATTCTGGCGGCCAAGAACGACGCCGCCCACGCCGGGCTGTCCGAACAGTTGGCCCAAAGGCGTGTGGAAAAATTCTATCTGGCCCTTGCCCATGGAGTCATCAAGGAGGACACGGGCGTTATAGACCTCCCCCTGGCCCGCCATCCTTCGGACAGAAAGCGCATGCACGTTTCCACTCCGGCCAAAGGCAGGGAGGCCTTAAGTCTGTGGACGGTAAAGGAGCGTTTTTTAGACGCGACCTTTGTAAAGGTGCAGATTAAAACCGGCCGGACCCATCAGATCCGGGTGCATTTGGCGGCGCTCCATCATCCGGTGATTGGCGATACGGTGTATGGGGGCAGGAAAAAGCGCGGCCGTTTGCCCGCCTCCGTCCTGGGCAAGGCGCCGCCGCCGGAGCGTCAAATGCTTCACGCCCACATCGTGTCGTTCACCCATCCCGTGACAGGGGAAAAACTGACCCTGACCGCTCCCTTGCCTCAAGACATGGCCCAACTATTGGAGGCGCTCCGGGAGAGCCCAAAATAGCAGATTGGCCGACTGATACCCAGTTGTGATCATTCGAGTAATTTGCGCTTTCATTCAGGTAGTTCTGAAGGACGATTTCATGGGCACGATACTTATCTCCACGGTCTTGCTCAGCAAGTTGCATGACTGTCGGGGGGATAAGTTCATTTCCCCAGAAATTTCAAGCGCCCTTTGAATCCGCCTTTTCTTAAAACTGGTTCAAAAACGTGGATATGCGTTCGCATCCATGAACCAGGTTGGGGAAGACTTCTTCCATATACTCTTCCGTGACGTGGTGTCTGCCAGGCCAGGTGTCCAGGGCTTGCTGCCCGTCGAAATCCACTCCCGCCACCCGGACGCCCAGGTTGGTGGCCGGCAGGTAGAAGTCCGATCCCGGCAGCACGGCCACCCCCACCTCCTCCAACAAGGCATGGGACAAGGAAGCCGCGGTGATGACGTTTTTTTTGGCCAGTTGGCTTCTGAACTTGTCAAAATCCGGAAAGGCGTAAAAGGCGCCGGCGGGCCTGGGACAGTTCAGGCCCATGTCCGTGAACTCATCATGCAGATAATGCATGACGTGGCGGTAGATGTCCCGGGTTTTTTGCACAAAGGGCCGGACGTTTTCAAAATCGCCGTAAGCGGCCAGGGCCGCGTGCTGGATGGGCGCGCTCACTGCGCTGAAGGTTTCGCTGATTACGGCTTTCAACGAATTCATGACCAGTTCCAGGGAGTCCGGTATCAAAGCCACGCCCAAGCGATAGCCGCCGGCTGCAAAGGATTTGGACAGGCCGCCGGATACGATGGTTCCCTCGGGATAATGGAGAGCCAGGCTGCTCATGGCCCATTTATCGTATTCAAGCATGGCGTAGATTTCGTCGGATATGACGATCACCTGATAGGCCTTGCAGATTTCGGCAAGCTCCTTGATTTCCTTTTCGTGGTACAAGGCGCCGGTGGGGTTGTTGGGATTGTTGAAAATAAGCAGCTTTTGCTTTTGCCCCGCTTCGTAGCACGCCTTATCCAGGGCTTCCGGGGTGAGGCGGTAGTTGTACTCCCGATTGGTGGGAATGGTGATGATTTCCTTGCCCCTGAGGGCGGCCTGTGGGCCGTAGCTGACCCAACTGGGCACAGGAACCAGCAGGGGCCCCTCCACCAGGTAGATGATCTCAAAAATCAACTCCTTGCTTCCCGGCCCCACGCACACATTGGAAGACAGAAAGTCGTATCCGAATTCCTTGTTATAGAACCCTGCGACAGCCTCGCACAATTCCGGCAATCCCTGGGTGGGCAGGTAATCTTTTTTGTCCGTGTTTTCGGCCAGGGCCTTTTGTATGACTTCCGGCACCGGAAACGGGGATTGGCCAAACCCGAAATGAACAATGTCCTTTCCCTGCTTACGCAGTTCTTTGGCCCTTAAATTAATGGCCAGGGTTGCGGATTCCTTAAGGCTTAACACCAGCGGGTTCAATACTGGTCTCATGGTTTACTCCTGATTACGCTTCGTTTTGATGCTTTGATATTTTTTCACCTTCTCCGCCTGGGCGGAGCCTCATTGTCCACGCCGTTCGCCGTTCGGCCTGAACCGGCAGTTGCTACCATCGTCGGCGCCGGAATTCAACTCCTAATCCGGCTTAGGGGCCATCATCCTTATCCCATTGGCTCAGGTCAACTTATTCGTTGACTTTATTTAGTTTTCCCACGAGGTGTTGTGGAGGGATAAATCAGGTCATGAAGGATTAGTGGAAACGCAAAAAAAAACCGGAGAAAAAGCTGTGCGCCTTCCCTCCGGCTTTAGGATTCAATCGTCGTTTAAAGGGACTTACTCAATGTCCTTGACCAGGCGAAGGCCGATGAATTTTTGTGGGCTCAGGCTGTTGCTCCGGTAGGCCGAAGAACAGAACTTGGCCTTGGAATACCATCCGCCGCCGCGAATGACTCTCGCCGTTTTCTTCACTTTAGCGTCAGGCTGGAATCCTTTCGGGTCCACGGAAGGGGCATCCTTGTAGTAGTCCTGTCCATAATAGTCCTGGCACCATTCAAACACATTGCCGTAAATGTCGTACAAACCCCAGGGATTGGGCTTCAACTGCCCCACCGGGTTGGTGAATTTTGAATTGCCGTAATACCATGCATACTCGCCTAAGCGGGAGGCGTCGTCCCCAAAAAAATAAGCGGCGGCCGTGCCGGCCCGGGCGGCGTATTCCCATTCCGCCTCCGTGGGAAGCCGGTATGTCTTGGTTCCTTCTTTTTCATTGAGCTTGAGCAAAAAGAGCTCCACATCAGCGTACGAAACCTGCTCTACAGGATTGTTGGGGTTGCTCAGCTTTGACGCATCCTGCCCCATGATTTCCGCCCATTGCTTCCGGGTCACCTCATACTTGCCCATGAAAAAAGGTTTTGTAATCGTGATCTTATGTTCCGGCTGGGCGTCTTCAAACTCTTCTCCTTCAGGCGCTCCCATTGTAAACGCGCCTGCCTCGATTTTTATAAACTCCATCCCGGATGAGTCGGTGAACTCATTTTGCCCCGCAAAAAGATTGGCGGGAGATAACAGCAAGCCCACCACCGCCAAAACGCAACCCACGGTAAAAATACTGATGCTTTTTTTCACATTTTCCTCCCAAGACCATTTTAAAAATCCGGCGCGCACAGGTTGCAATTTTTTATACAATCAGGCTTACAATAATTTTTACCTTAATAACCTGTGAGCGCCGTACAGAATAAAAGTTATGAACACCGTTTCGGCCTGCCAAGGCGCACTGGATGGACACCCCGTTCAGCCGATGAAGCTACGATAATCAATCCTCCTTTGGAATGCAAGCGGCAAAGCGCGAAAACGCACGCCCCGCGCTATTTGCCAAAGAAATGCCTCCAGGCGGCCATGACTTTTTGCCGGACCTCCTCCACCTCTTCCAGCGGGACCATGGCGGGCTTGTCCTCCCGGGCCAGGGCGTGAACGTGCCCGCGCAACGCCAGATAGGCCTCCTTGAGGGAGGTCGCCATGGTTTCAGGCATCAATTGAGCGGCGGTGACGGCTTCCAAAAGACGCATGTTGTCGGTCCAGTCGGTCAGACTGGGCGTGTCGTGCGCCCGGGAGAGGACCAGGTATTGGACCAGGAATTCTATGTCTACAATCCCTCCGGGGCCCTGTTTGATGTCAAAAAGCCCTTTTTCCTTTTTTTCCAGTTCTTTTTTCATGAGGTTGCGCATTTTGACAACCTCCGCCTTGAGGGTTGTATCGTTGCGGAAGGTGCACAGCACTTCGCGCCGGATTTTAAAAAACCGGCTGGCCATGGCCACGTCTCCGGCTACCGGCCTGGCTCTGACAAGGGCCTGGTGCTCCCAGGTCCGAGCCTGATTGCGCTGATAATCCTGAAAAGCGTCCACATGGCTGACCAGCAATCCGCCGCCGCCGCTGGGGCGCAGGCGCATGTCGGTTTCGTAGCAGACCCCGGAGGGCGTGTGGGCGCCCAGGATGTGAATCACCCTTTGCCCCAGACGGGCGAAAAAGGCGCCGTTATACAAAGGATTGGAGCTTTTGGTCATTTCCCCGGTAATGCCTGCATGAAGAAATACCATGTCCAGATCGGAGCCGTAGCTTAATTCAATGCCGCCCAGCTTGCCGTAAGCCACCACGGAAAATCCGCGCTGGCACTGGCCGGAGTTCAGTTGGCAGGTGGGCTCGCCGTGTTTTTTCACCACGTGATTCCAGGCCATGTCCAGGGACTTGGTCAGAATACACTCGGCGATTTCCGTCAGATGGTCGCTCACCCGCATGAGAGGCAGGGCGCCGGTGACGTCGGCGGCGATCACCCGCAACACGTTCACCTGCTTGAACATGCGGAGCTGCTCCAGGAATTCCTCTTCGTCCTCGGGGTCGAGCCCTCGCAGACGGAGATGAAGTTCCCTGTCCAGCTCCCATCTTCTGAGAGGCGTGTACAAAATCCCCGGATCCATCAACTCGTCCAGGAGGGCGGGATACCGGGTTACCAGGGATGCGATCAAGGGGCTGGAGTCGCATAGCTTGACCAGGCGCTCCAAAACCTCCGGGTTTTCCACCAGCAGGGAAAGGTAAGCCGTCCTGCGGATGACCGCTTCCACCAGGGTCAGGACCCGTTTCAGGGCGACTTCCGGCTGGTCGGCCTTGCCGGCCTCGGCCAGGACCGAAGGGATCAGGCGGTCAAGCTGCAATCGGGCGTGTTCGGACAGGCTGCGGCCCTGGGGGGATTTTTTCAGGTCCGAAACCATTTTTTCCGCCTGCTCCGGGTCGTCAAAGCCGGCCAGAGCCAGCATTTCCACGGCCTGCTCCACGGGAACGGTCTGGTGCCAGACCCACAACAAAGCCTGGTCCTCCCCCACACTGGGCCGCTTTTCCTCCGGGTCGGCCAGCAACTCCTCAAAATGGAATTGCACCTTGTCGCGATGCCTGGCCAGGACGTGTTCGAAATCCTCCCAGGCGAAATAGCCCATGGACAGGGACAAACACATTTGCTCGGTCTGGGTTCGGGGGATTTTATGCTCCTGCCGGTCGGCGAATTCCTGGATGCGGTTTTCCGTCTTGCGAAGAAGGATGTAACCTTCTTTCAAATCCTCGCAAACGTCCAAGGGCAGCAATTTATTCTCGCTGAGCAGATCCAGGATTTTCATGATGCCCGGCTCCTGCAAGACGGGCAAAACCCCGCCCCGGAGCAATTGCATGACCTGCCCCACAAACTCAATCTCCCGGATGCCGCCGGGGCCGATTTTTATGTCATGCTCCAGGCCTTTGCGCTTTACTTCCAGGGAAATCATGCGTTTCATTTCCCGAAGCGCCTCAAAAACCGTGTAATCCAGATATTTCCGGTATAGGAAGGGCTTGAGAATCCGCAACAGATCCATGCCTGCTTTAATGTCCCCGGCCACGGGGCGGGCCTTGATCCAGGCGTACCGCTCCCACTCGCGCCCCTGAAACTCGTAATACTGCTCCATGGCGCTGAACGGCATGACCATGGGGCCGTTGGCTCCGTCGGGACGCAGGCGCATGTCCACGCGAAACACCTGGCCCAGGTCCGTCTTGGCGCCGATGACCTTGATAAGGTCTTTGCAGAGTTTGGTGAAATACTCCAGGTTGGTGACGCTTTTCTCGCCGCCCTGGGTGGTTCCGGTATGCTTGTAGGAGAAAATCAGGTCGATGTCCGACGAAAAATTCAGCTCCTGGGCGCCCAGCTTGCCCATGCCCATGACCACCAGGCCGACTTTTTGCCCTTCGGGCCCCGTGGGAACGCCCCATTTGGGAGTCATCCAGTCCGAAAGCACGGCCTGGGCTTTGTCAATGCACGCCCTGGCCAAGGCGCTCAAGCTGTGCAGGGTCCGGAAAAGATCGTCCCAGCCAGCCAGGTCCCGCCAGGCGATGCGCACCATCTCCCGGTTGCGGAAACGCCGGAGCGCGGCCATGAGCCCGTCCTTGTCCTCCACGCCCCGGCAAAACTGATCCAGGGCGCTGCGCATTTGGGCCTCGGCGCTTACGGACCGCAGGTCCGCTTTTGCCAGATCGCAAAACTCCCCGGTGAACCTTTGCGCGTATTGGTAAACAAAATCGCTGCACGTAAAAACAAGAGGCAGCGAAGATAGCACCTGTTCGTTGAAAGGGGGCTCCAGCCCCTTGGCTTCCAACTCCTCTGCAAACGCGTCCACGCGTTCTTCCATCCTGCCCATTAACGCGGCCGGCAGTTCCACGGCCTTCACCTGCTCCGCCCAGTCTGAATAACTTTGGTTCTTCAAGATTCCTCGGTGTTGGAGACATCAAAAGGTTTATTTGCTGCACATGTCGTTATTTTTTAAGCCCTTTCACCCTACTTAATCAAGGAAAAGATAGGCAAGAAAAAACAGTTTACCACGCAAAAGGCGCTTATAGAAAGGAAGGGAGGGAAATTCGCCCCTCAGGAGGGAAGGTATACGGCCAGATACGCAGAGGCCATGGTTTTTAGCTCTTCCAGCAATAGGGCGGCGTTTTCGGCGCCCTCCGGCCTCTGGCTTTCAAACCAGGCAAGATCCAGCATGCAGGTGGAGGTCTCGACGACCGTCCTGGCGGCCGCCATCGCCTTTTGGGAAGAAATATTCGCCCTTCGCTTCAGCAGGGCCTGACATAAGGCCTGGGCATGGCGTTCGTTCATGGCCGCGTCCACGGCCCGCAACTCCGGGCTGGCCTGCATGGCCGCCCGTATGGCCTTCAATCCGGGGATTTCGGCGCCTATCATATATACGGCGTCTATCAGCTCGCGTAGGGCGGGCTTCCAGTCTATGTTCGGATTTTCCAGGTCCCTGTACACGTCAAACAAGGCCTCCTCAGGCAGGGTCGCCTGCTGAGCCAGGGCGTGCACGATGGCCAGCTTGTTGGGAAAGTAGCGGTACACGCTCCGGATGCGGACTCCGGCAAGCTCCGCCGCCTTTTTGGTGGTCAGTCCGTCCACGCCCGAGTCCTCCAGCAATTGGGCCGCCGCCGCCAGAATTTTTTCCCGGGTTTCCACAGCCCGAGCCTGGGTGGGCTTGACCCGCTCGGTAAGTGCAAGCTGGTTGTTTTTATTGGATTTCATGATTTTTCCCAAAAGGGGAGTAATGCTACTTTTTTTCTTGACAGCTCAAATTCAAGGGGTTAGCCTGGGTTCTTAAAGGGAGTATTGCTCCCTTTTTAACAGCATAAGCTAAACCTTCTATCAGGTCAACAAAAACAAGGGGGCCAAACATGAAAATTCTGGCTCTGGGGGGATGCGGGGAAATGGGCGCCTACGCAGTTCGCGCCTTGCTGGATATGGATAAAACGGTGGAAATCGTCGTGGCGGACCGGAACGGGGATGCGGCCAAATCTTTTGTGGAAACGCTGCCGGACAGGGCGTCCTGGATACAGTTGGACATCTCGAATCCGTCCGCCCTGGAAGCGGCGGTCGCAGAGGCGGACGTGGTCATGAACACGGTGGGACCGTATTTCCGGTTCGGCGTTTTGGTGTTGAAGGCCTGCATCCGTTGCGGCAGGGATTACGTGGACATCTGCGACGACTGGGAGCCCACCCTGGACATGCTGGACCTTGACAAGGAGGCGGCCAAGGCGGGAATTACGGCCATCGTCGGCATGGGGGCCAGCCCGGGGATATCCAACATGCTGGCTGTAAAGGCGGTCAAGGAGTTGGATAGGGCGGCCAAGGCTTATACGGGGTGGGACCTGGACAGCGCCAAGCCGGAGAATGTGGGGAAAAATCCCTCCGCCGCCACAATCCACGGCATCCATCAGTTGACGGGCAAGATTCGCGCTTTTGAAAAGGGCCGGTATCTGGACAAAAGGCCCATCGAGCGGCTGTCCCTCAATTATCCGGGGGTGGGAGTCCGCAACGCCTGGACCATGGGGCATCCCGAAGCCGTCACCCTGCCCAGGTACTTTTCCGCTTTGGAGCTAAGCCGGAACGTGATGGTTTCCGACAGGCTGAGCATTTTTCTTATCAAAGCCATAACGACCCTGGTGGACGTGGGCGTGATCTCCCCGGAGCGGGCGGCCTGGCTGGCGGAGCGCGCGGAGCTTGCCAAGGGCGAGAGCAAATCCCCCGAAGCCCGGCTTTCCGCCATGGCCGGCAAGAAAAGCCTGGCCCTGCCTCCGCTGTTCGCCCTGGCTCAGGGGGAGAAAAACGGCGGGCCCGCCTCGGCCGCCTGCATGATCACCAGCGCGCCCAGCGGGGGAATGGCCGGCGCCACGGGAGCGCCCCTGGCCGTGGGCGCCTGGCTGCTGGCGCAAGGCAAGGTGGAGGCCAAAGGCGTATTCGCCCCGGAGGGCTGCCTAAACCCGGAAGCCTTTTTCGACTCTCTGGGGCCTTTGTGCACGCCTCCTCGAAAAAGCGCGGAAGAGCTGACTCTCACCACCCGATCCTGGGAAAAGGTTGGCCTGGGGGAATTGCTGCAGCTTAAGTTTACGGCTGCGGCTTGACGGTGAGGATGTCCTGGAGTTATGTCATGACTTAATCACGGAATACACGGAACGCACGGAATAATATATTTCCGTGACATCCGTGTTTTAAGAACTTTCCCTTAAAAATCCAGCGATTCTCCCTTCGTCATTTCAAAGCGTCCTGGTTTACGCAGGGGCGCCGCTTGCCGCACCCTTGCGCCGCCTCTTCTTGCCGCATTCTCACAAGTGTGATAGACCCCTAAAAAGCATCACTCAGGCCTGAACGGTCAATTATCATCTTTTTGACGAACATCCTAAAAAACACGGGACGCGGAGAAATAGGGCTTGCAACGACAAGCCCGGGCAGGCGGGTACGCGGCTGGAAAATCATGGTTCGGACAAAATACTATCAGGGAAGGAGAAGCTATGGCGGATATCGTTACTCTGGAAGTCAAAGACCACATCGGTTTTGTCACGTTTAACCGGCCGGAAAAATACAACGCCCTCAGCCACGAGATGATCCGGAAGATTATCGAAACCGGCGAGAAAGTGATGGAGGACAAGTCCATTCGGGTGGTGGTTTTGTCGGGCAATGGAAAAGGCTTTTGCGCCGGGCTTGATATGGAGAACTTTCAAAAAATGGCCGACGGCGACGACAAGCTGGAGTTGTTCGCCCGAGCCTACAACACCCCGGCCAATAAGGCCCAGCAGGTGGGGTGGGTCTGGAAACAGGTTCCGGTCCCGGTCATAGCCGCGCTGCACGGCGTGGCCTTTGGCGGCGGCCTGCAAATAGCCCTGGGGGCTGACATCCGGCTGGCCGCTCCGGGCACGCGTTTTTCGGTCATGGAAATCAAGTGGGGCCTGATTCCGGATATGTCCATCACCCAGACCCTATGCGATCTGGTTCGTCTGGATGTGGCCAAGGAACTGACCTTCACCGGCCGCATCGTCGAGGCCAAGGAAGCGGCGGAATTGGGCCTGATAACCCGGGTGGTGGAAGACCCCCTGGCCGAGGCGACCGAGATGGCCAAGCTCATAGCCTCCAAAAACCCGGACGCCATTTCCCGGGACAAACAATTGCTGGAATCCGCATGGCGGGCCGGCGCCGCCAAGGGCATGCTGATTGAGGAAAGCCTGCAGCGGGAGATCATCGCCACGCCCAACCAGATCGAAGCGGTCATGGCTGAGTTCGAAAAACGGGACCCCAAATTTTCGGACAGGTTCTAAAAAGCATAACTGCGCCTCCGGCGACAAACTTTTGAAAAAGTCTGATCAAAACTTTAAAAATGGCGCTTCGCGAAAAAAAGGTGTGATGGCAAAACCGCCGCGAAGCGCCTCATCTTAAATCTCTCCCCCCCGGCGAAGGAAAGTCAGGTTGGGAGGATGTTTTTCCCGAGCATTCTTTTAGAGATTCAGGAGGCCTTCCGCCGCTTCCCATTGACTCTGTGTAAAATCCGGATTTTTGAGTTTTGTATGATCCTCCCCGTGTATTTGCGAACCGACAGGATGGCGCTTGCCGCTCCTTTACAGGTGTGATAAGATTCCGAACGATCGCTCGCTAATATGATGGGGCGTAAAGTTTTCAGGACGCCTCCCAAAAACAAAGCAAAGGGGAAAGTTATGCAAGATTTATTCAAGTTGGAAGGAAAGACGGCGGTGGTTACCGGCGGGTCCCGCGGCATTGGCTATATGATCGCCACCGGGTTTGTGGAAGCCGGGGTCAAGGTGTACATTTCGGCGCGAAAAGCGGACGCGTGCAACGCCGCCGCTGAAGAATTATCCAAAAAGGGCGAGTGCATTTCCATTCCCGCGGATCTGTCTTCCGAAGAGGGCGTGAAAAATCTTTGCGACGCCATTAAAGAGCGCGAAGACAAATTGGATATTCTGGTGAACAACGCCGGCGCCACCTGGGGAGCGCCCTTCGAGGAATTCCCCAACGCCGGCTGGGACAAGATATTGGGCATCAATGTCAAGGGGCCGTTTTTCATGACCCGGGAATTGATGCCGCTTTTGAAAAAGGCTGCCGATCCCGAGGATCCGTCCCGGATCATCAATATCGGCTCCGTGGCCGGATTCGACACCGGCGGCGTGGCTTTTTCCTACGGACCCAGCAAGGCCGCCGTCCACCAGATGACCAAAAACTGGGCCTTTCAGTTCGCCAAGGATCACATAACGGTAAACGCCATTGCTCCCGGACCCTTCCCGAGCAAGATGATGGCCTTTTTGACCGATAATGAAGAAACCCGCAAAATGGTGGAAGCGGGAATTCCGCTGGGCCGGATCGGCACGCCGGAAGACGCGGCCGGCCTGTCGATTTTTCTGTCCTCCAGGGCCGGCGCCTATGTTACAGGCGTGATAATTCCCTTGGACGGCGGCATGCTGGTCCAGGGTAAGTCAGCATAGATTTTCGCCGGAACGGTAACCATGAAATATAGAGGGGGCGTCTGCGCGGAATATCCCGCAGACGTCCTCTTTGTTTATGGCGGCTGGTCAATTCAAAGGCGGCATTATTTCTTCCGCCGTCCCATCATCACTTCAAAAGGCGCCCGCCGGAGGCAGCCGTTCGGCAATTCGCACTTCTGTTTTAAAGCTCCTCATAGGCGGTGAAGCCTTTGGGGCTTGTCTCTTTCAGGGCCTGGCGGGGTTTGTGAAAGCCTTCGTGGTCGTAAATATGCTGCAGCAATCGCTCCCTTTCGGCAGGCTCGGCGAGATAGGCTATTCCAACGGCGTGCTCTCCAATGCTCAACCCGCGCGGGTCGAAAGCCCCGTATTCGGAAACAATGACCACGGGATCGGCGGCAATGGCCGTGGAGGAAACGCCTTCCGGGCATTTTTCAAGCACTTTGGACGCCCCCTTGCCGGTGGTGGACTTGATGGCGATGATGGGCGTTCCCCCATGGGACAGATAGGCGCCCCTGAGAAAATCGGCCTGCCCGCCTATGCCGCTGTATATCTTGTTTGCGCTTAGGGAGTCGGCCCAGATATTTCCATGCAGGTCCACGCCGATGGCGCTGTTGACGGCGACCATATTAGGCTCGGCCGCTATATTTAACACGCTGTTGGTGACGTCGCAGGGGCGGCTTTGGACGGAGCTGTTGTAATGGAGCCACTGGTATCCGTCATGGTCGTCCGCCAGGAAAAGGGTGGAGATGCAAAAATCCCGCTGGGTGTATTTGTTGGTGGCGATGCCTGTATCCACCAGCTTCCTCATGGCCGTAGCAAACAACTCCGTATGAATGCCCAGATCCTTAACCCCTTTTTCTATCACGGCGTCGGTGACGGCTTCGGGAACCTCGCCGATTCCGTACTGAAGCGTGCATCCGTCATGGATGTATAGCTGGGCTATCAACCGGGCGATTTTTTTCGCGCGGTCGTCCGGCTGATGGGAGGGGTTGACGGGCAGTTCATAGTCCGTGTCCAGGAGATAGTCGATGCTCTCCTCCCTGACGGTGGTTCCCAGGATAAAGGGCATGCGGGCGTTTCGTTCCGCAATGACAAGCCCGCCCCGGGCCTTGACCGTTTCGATGGCCGCGGGCACGGCTTCCACGCCGCTTCCCAGGCTGTAGTTGCCTCCGTTGTCCGGGCCGCTTACGGATATGAGGGCGACGTCGGGTTGAAGGTGCGACCTGATCTGGCGGGGAATGTCCGAAAGATGCATGAGCTGGTACATGGCCGTGTCGTTGTTTACGGCCGGCCTGGAATAGGCGCTGTTAAAGATGACCCGGTGGGTTATCCGGGCGCATGTTTCCAGGGAAAACAAGGCTTCGATATCCCCCAAAAGAAGCACGCCAAGCAGCTCGACGTCCTGAATGGAATCATCGGAGGCCAGGCGCTTCAACAAAACCTGGGGCGTGGATGCGTTTCCCGCGCAATAGATTCTGCTCCCCTTTGGGATGGTTGCGCTGTTGACAGCCTCTTCAACCTTGGCGACATGTTTCATAGTGTATTTCCCCATTGAGTTATTGATGTGTGATTGGATGCGTCATGCATTATAGCCTTAAGAAGGCATCCTATCAAGATTTTAGGTCCCTGGGGGGCGTGGGCGTTTGCGGGGAGGCGGCGTCGATTTTTTTGGCGCTCTTTTCCTGTTAACAGAGCATTTGATTTGTATACAGCTAAGGCAGCTTTTTGTCTTTATTTAATTATAACCAATAATTTCGATTTTCTATTAGAATTTATACAGACGATTAAATATACTTCTTGACATGAAGGGGTCTGGCGCCTTATGAATTAGAGCAAATGCTCTAGGAGGTTGCTTTGCTCGCACGCGCTCAAAAAAATCAGGCAAGGGGAAATTCCACACGGACCGCCATCATGCGGGCCGCCACCGAATTGTTCGCCCAGTCCGGCTACAAAGGCACCCCGATCAGGGCTATCCTGAAAAAGGCCGGGGTTTCCATGGGGTCGTTTTACCATCACTTCAAAGACAAGGCCGATCTCTACATCTCCATAGCTGATGAGGGCAGCCTGGCTGTCCGGCGCTTCATGCGGAGCGTGGGAGACTTTGAAACCGGAGACTCCCTGAATGACCGGGCCTGGAGTTTTTTCCGGGCTTACATCCAGGCGGCGGCCAAAAACGACTCCATGGTGCTTTTGTTGATTTCGGAAAAGGAAACCCTGCCTGAAAACATCAAGACAATGATGGAAGACGAAATCGCCCGGCACCGCAGGGATCTGGAGCAGGGCCTTATGGCCGGCGTGGAAGCCGGACTGTTGAAGCCCATGGACGCGCGCATGGCCTCGGAGGCCATTGTGGGCATGGTGCTCCATATGGTCAGGGTTTATTTTACGGACCCCTCCGTGGAAATGGAGGACGTCATCAGCGCCCTGGCCCGCTCCACCGTGGGGATTATTCGCTCCATGCCGGGCCTGAACGGGGATGACGGCGTGTAACGGGGACGGGATGCGCTTCCGCCCAAGGAGGGATCATGCAGACGGACGCCAGACAGCTAAAGGAAAAACTCACGGTAAAGGCCGTGCGCAATGTGCGCCGGGGTTATGAAAAGGACGAGGCTTCCCGGGGCATGTACCGGCCCGAAGTCAAGCTGGACCTTGCCAGGAGCCGCCTTTTGACCAAATCGTATAAGCAGACCGAAGGCGAACCCATGGTGCTCCGGCGCGCCAAGGCCATCCGGAGCATCCTCTCCCGCATGCCCATTTACATCCAGGACTGGGAGCGGATTGTGGGCAACAACGTGTCCACGCCCAACGGCATCTATTTCGGCATCGACATGAACTGGCGCAGCGTAAAAAGGGTGGTCTCCGGCGAGGAGGGCAAAACCCTTTTGGACGACGCGGGCCGGGCCGAACTCGCCCAATTGGTCGCCTACTGGGAGGGGAAATCCCTTTCCGACATTCAAAAGAACGTCTTTTCCGGGGACATTTTGAAATACTGGAAATACGAGGGGACCTTTATCTGGACCCATTGGTCCGAGTTAGGCATCCCGGATCATGAAAAGGTCCTGGCCGTGGGATTTAATGGCATCATCCAGGAGGCCAAAGCCCGGCTGGAGGAGATCGACCGGACCGTGCCCCCGGACTATGTGGACCAGAAGGAATTTCTGGAAGCCGTGATCATCGCCCTGGAGGCGGGCATTACCTTCGCCGGCCGCTATGCGGCTTTGGCCCGGGAGCAGGCAAAAGAGGCCCAGGCCCCGGAAGACGGAAAACGATTGCTGAAAATTGCGGAAATCTGCGACAGGGTTCCGGCGCAACCGGCCAGGACTCTGGAGGAGGCCCTCCAGTCCTTTTTCTTCGCCCACATCATCCGTTATATCGAATACTCCAGCGTGGGCATCGGCGTGCGTTTCGACAAGGTGTTCGGCCCCTTTCTGGAAAAGGACCTGGCCGGCGGAGCGATCGCCCGCCAGGAGGCCCTGGAATTGCTCAAGCTCCTGTGGGTCAAGTTCAATGAACTGGGGATGATATACTCGCCCCTTCTTTCCGCCGTGTACGGGGGCGCGGCCACGGTCCAGGCCATCACCCTGGGCGGCGTGGATGAATACGGCCTGGACGTGACCAACGAGATGACCCATCTGGTCCTTGAAACCGCGGAATTCATGCAATCGCTGGAGCCCAGCATCTGCCTGCGGTATCACGACCAAACGCCGGACGACCTGTTGTCCAGGGCGGTGGACGTGATCCGCACGGGTGTGGGCTATCCGTCGCTTTTTAACGACAAAGCCATCCTTCCCATGCTCAAAGGCTGGGATGTGCCGGAAAAAGACGCCCGGGACTACGGCGTTAGCGGCTGCGTGTATATGGAGCTTCCGGGAAAGAACATTGTCCGCCGGGCCTATGGAGGCATCCATCTGCCCAAGGTGCTTTGGTGGGGCCTGCACCAGGGGGTGAATCCATTAAACGGCGAGCAGTACGGCGCCAGGACCAGGGATCCCCTGGCCTTTACTTCCGCGGAAGACCTCATGGACGCCTACCTGGAGCAACTGGCCTTTTTCATGGAGCGGTTCGTCAAAATCGAAAACACCTGCCGGGCTTTGTACGAACGGTATCTTCCAAGGCCGTATTTATCGGCCATCACCCAGGGCTGCATCGAGCGGGGCCAGGACTGCCGCAAATGGCAGTATCCCTCCATTGTCCACGACATCTGCATTGTGGCGGGCGCCTCCAACGTGGCGGACGCCTTAACCGCTGTGGACCAGGTCGTCTTTAAGGACGGGAAAATCTCCATGCAGGAGCTTCTGGACGCCCTGGCCGCCGACTGGGAAGGGCATGAACACGTGCGGCGCCTCATGCTTAACGCTCCCAAGTACGGCAACGACCATCCCGAAGCCGACGCCTGGGCCCAGCGGGTCCATCACGGGACGGCGGAGGTCATGGCCCGGTTTAAAAACCGCTTCGGCTACGCCTGCCGGGGGGATGGAAGCGCGGTCTCCGGCACGTACGGGGCGGCCTTGATGTGCCCGGCCACGCCTGAGGGCAGGAGAAACGGGGAGGCCTTTGCCGACGCCACCCTGAGCCCGGTGTTCGGAGCGGATCAAAAAGGCCCCACGGCGGTTTTGAAATCCGCGTCCAAAATCGATACGCTAAAGACATACAACCACCTGTTGAACCAGAAGTTCTCCCCGGACATGCTTTCCGGAGACATGAAAGAGGTCTTCATGAATTATATCCGGGCCTGGGGGGACCTGGGAATCAGCCACATCCAGTTCAATATTGTGGATCGTGACACCTTAATAAAAGCCCAGGAAAACCCGGCCCAATACCCGGACCTCATCGTGCGGGTGGCCGGATACAGCGCCTATTTCGCCGACCTTTCCAAGGGGCTGCAGGACACCATCATCGCCCGCACCGAGCAGAGTTTCCAATGAGACGGACAGGGACGATTTTCAATGTACAGCGTTTCTGCACCCATGACGGCCCGGGCATCCGCACCACGGTCTTCTTCAAGGGCTGCCCCTTGCGGTGCAAATGGTGCTCCAACCCGGAATCCCAGAAAATGGCGCCCCAACTCATGGTGCGGCCCTCCAAGTGCACGGGGTGCGGGGCCTGTGCAGCCGCCTGTCCGGTAGGGGCTGTCGTATTGCTTCCGAACCGGCCCGCTCAAACCCGGTGGGAAGATT
Organism: Desulfatibacillum aliphaticivorans DSM 15576; assembly: GCF_000429905.1. NCBI lineage: Bacteria > Pseudomonadati > Thermodesulfobacteriota > Desulfobacteria > Desulfobacterales > Desulfatibacillaceae > Desulfatibacillum > Desulfatibacillum aliphaticivorans. The sequence goes on from NZ_AUCT01000009.1 coordinate 163,902, forward strand.
GCACCCACTGCTTTTCCTGCGTGGACGCCTGCCTCTACGGCGCCCGGGAGGCCGCCGGCCGCGAGGCGAGCGTGGACGAGTTGATGGAGGAAATCCTGGCGGACCGGGTTTTTTACAAAAATTCCGGCGGAGGGGTCACCCTATCGGGCGGAGAGCCTCTTCTTCAGCCCCAATTCGCCGCGGAGCTTCTGGCCCGGTGCAAGGAAGAGGGCCTGCACACGGCGCTGGAAACCTGCGGCCACGCGCCCAAGGATGCCGCCGCCCAACTGGCCCGGAGCCTGGACCTGGTCCTTTTTGACGTCAAGCAATTGAATCCGCTTAAACACCGGAAATACACGGGCATGGACAATAACCGGATATTAAGGAACCTGGAGTTTTTTTCCAAAAACACGGAAACCTGGCTCAGGGTCCCCTTGGTGGCGGAAGTCAATGATTCGGAAGACCACATGGAGGCCCTGGCCAATCTGGCGATTAGACTGGGCGTTCAAAAAATCTCCCTTTTGCCCTACCACGAGGGCGGGGCGTCCAAGGCGGATCAGATCGGCCTGGAATACCCCATCCCCGGCGCCAGCAAACCGCCGGACGATCACATAAAGCGCCTGGCGCGCATCGCTTCGGATTTGGGCATAGAGGTTTCCGTCGGGCATTAGGTTTTTTTTCGGAATATTCAAGACAAAAGGAGTCAATCCATGGCAACGCATCCTCATCAGGAAAAAAATGTCCGGGACCATTTGGTCGTCAAAACCGTGCGCAACATCCGCAAGCACGGGGGTAGGGAAGAGGACGCGGACAAGGGCATGTACCGCCCTGATATCCGCCTGGACCTGGAGCGCTCCATTCTCCTAACCGAATCCTACAAGGCCACGGAAGGGGAGCCCATGGTGCTGCGGCGGGCCAAAGCCCTGGACCACATCCTTTCCAATATGACCCTTTATATTCAGAACTGGGAAAAAATCGTGGGCAACAACGTGGCCACGCCTCAGGGCCTTTTTTTCGGCATCGACATGAACTGGCGGAGCGTGCGCAGGATCGTGGACCAGGATGAGGCCAAAACCCTGCTGGACGACGAAGGCCGCAAAACACTGGACGAGCTCATCGAATACTGGAAAGGAAAATCCATGAGCGACATCCAGCAGAAAATGTTCACAGGCCCGGTCCTGGAATGCTGGCAAATTCCCAAGGGCGGCGCCGGAACCTGGTCCCACTGGTCCGAGCTTGGCGTGCCGGATTACGAAAAAGCCTTTGAACTGGGGTTTTCCGGGCTCATCAAACAATGCCGGGCCCGGCTTGTCGAAATCGATCAAACCGTGCCCCTTGACTACGTGGATCAGAAGGAATTTCTCCAGGCCGTGATCATCTCCCTGGAAGCCGTGATAAAATTCGCCCGCCGTTTTGCGGCCCTGGCCTGGGAAAAAGCCGCCCAGACCGATGATCCGGCTGATCGGGCGCGTCTGGAGGCCGTCGCCAAGGTGTGCGACAGGGCGCCGGAGCGCCCGCCCGAAACCCTGCACGAGGCCTTGCAATCTTTTTTCTTCATCCATGTGGTGCGCTATATTGAGTTTTCCACCCTGGGCATCGGGGTGCGTTTTGACAAGGTGTTCGGCCCTTATTATAAAAAGGATCTGGAAGCCGGACGCATCGCCCGCGAGGAGGCCCTGGAGCTTTTGCAGCTGTTATGGCTCAAGTTTCACGAACTGGGCCTGATATACTCCCCCACCCTGTCCGCCATTTACGGGGGCGTGGCCGCACTCCAGGCCATTTGTATCGGAGGCGTGGACGAGACGGGAAAGGACGTCACCAATGAAATGACCTATCTGGTCCTGGATTGCGCCGAAAAAATGCGCTCGCCGGAGCCCACCATCGCCTTGCGGTATCATGACGGGACGCCCCGGGAACTGATATCGCGGGCCGTGGACGTGATTCGTACGGGAGTCGGCTACCCCGCCTTTTTCAACGACAAGGCCATCCTCCCCCTTCTGGAACGCTGGGAGGTTCCCCTGCATGACGCCCGGGATTACTCCATTTCCGGCTGCGTTTACCTGGAACTGCCGGGGAAGAATATTTCCCACCGGGCCTATGGCGGATTCATTTTGCCGGCGGCCCTTTTGTACGCATTGTCCCAGGGGAGGGACGCGGCCGGAAACCTGGTGGGCGCGCCCACTCCCGACCCCATGGGGTTCGCCGGCATCGAAGACCTCATGGACGCCTACGAGGAGCAGGTGCGGTATATGTTCCAGCGCTTATGCACCATCGAAAACACCTGCCAGACCCTGTACGAGCGGCATCTGCCCCGGCCATTCTACTCCGCCCTCCTGGAAGGGTGCATTGAAAAAGGCATGGAAACCAAAAAATGGGGCTATCCCTCGCCCGTGGCGAACATATGCATCGTCCTGGGGCCGGTGAACGTCTCCGACGCCATGGCCGCCATCCAAAAAAACGTCTTCGAGGAAAAGACCGTCGCCATGGAGGACCTTCTGGCCGCCCTGGCCTCCAATTGGGAGGGCTACGAACACGTGCGGCGGCTCATGATCAACGCTCCAAAATTCGGCAATGACGACGACTATGCCGACAGGCTGGCCGTGGAGGTTCAACACCGGAGCGCGGCGGCCATGGAAAAAGCCAAGAACCGGTTCGGCGTCTCCTGCCGGGGCGACGGAAGCGGGATTTCCGCCACCTACGCGGCGGGGGCCTTCCTGCCCGCTACGCCCGACGGCAGAATGGCCGGGGAGCCTTTGTCCGACGCCACCCTGTCTCCGGTCTTCGGCATGGATAAAAAAGGCCCCACCGCCGTTTTGAAGTCCGCCTCAAAAATCAGCACAAAAGAGACTTTCAACCACCTTCTCAACCAGAAATTCCTCCCCCAGGCCTTGTCCGGGGACATGAAGGAGGTTTTCATCGATTACATCCGCTCCTGGGGCGACCTGGGCGTCAGCCAGATCCAGTTCAACGTGGTGGACCCCCAAACCCTCCTGAACGCCCAGGAAAATCCGGAAGAGCATGCGGACCTCCTGGTGCGGGTGGCCGGATACAGCGCTTATTTCGTGGATTTGTCCAAAGGGCTCCAGGACTCCATCATCGCCCGCACGGAGCAAAATTTCTGAAAGGAGGCGGAAACGAGAACCCCGCACCAGAATCATTGGGTTTTCAAGCGCCCGCCTTATAAATGAAGTACCTCCCCGGCTTGACCGTGGAAGGGACGGGAACGGACTCCCAGCTTGCATGCTCCAGGGGAAGGCTGGAAAACATTATCCCTCCGGGGACCATCATGGCGTGGATATGGGGGACGGCCAGGGCGGCCAGCTCCAGGCTGGATTCCAAATCGGTGGTGGACATTTCGTAATGGGCGAAAACCGCAGACCGGTTTAGTTTTTTGGCGGCCTGGGGCGCGGTGGTCAGGAGGTCTCCCAGGAAAATCATGTCTTCGGGCGGCGTGCTCCAGGCAATCCCTTTGGGCGTACATCCTGCGCATAAAGCTGTCCAGCTTACTCATGAAGAGGGAATTCCTACGGTTGGATGGGTTCTGCGGCAATCGCCAATAGCCAATGTGAATACCCAACATCCGCGAGCCTGTCAATTATTGCAGAAGGATGGCTTTTGCGGAAGGTTGCGCTATTAGGGCATATTTTGTTTTTGCGCCGCATAAGCCCGTCATCCCTGCAAGGGCGATCCGCTTTTTCAGGATCGCACGCAAGCGGGGACCCAGCGTTTTTATAATGTCAAATGCGCCTATACCGGCTTACAAGTCTTTTTTCCTCATTTTGGCATTTCCTGTACGGTTGACAGCCCGGAACAAAACATGTTATCAACCGGCTGGGCGGTCGAAAAAAATCAAGGTTCTAAAAAGGCCCCATCGGAAGGAGCGGCGCCCTTGCCCAAGCAAAGCCAGGAAGACAAAAGAAACCACATCGCCGAAGTTGCGGCCAAGGTGTTCAGCAACATGGGCTACTTAAGCTCTTCGCTCCAAGACGTGGCCCTGGCGGCCGACATGAGCAAGGCCGGCCTGTATCACTATTTCAAATCCAAGGAAGAGCTTCTGGCCTTCATCCTTTTGAAAAACACGGATTCCTTTTTGCACGCATTGCGGGCTTGCATCGCGGAGAACGTCCAAAACGGCATGGCGCCCAAGGACTCCTTCAAAAGCCTCATGCAGACCTACGCCCGCCACCTCAATCAGGATCAGGACCTGCGCTTGATCGTCCTGCGGGAAAGGCATCAGCTTTCCGGCCAATATAAGGACGAGCTGTTCGCCAAGGAGCAGGAGCTTTTCCGGACCTTACGGGAAGAACTGAAAAAGGTTCCGGACGTGGAAGAGGACCTGGATTTGAACGCCATCATTTTTCTGTTTATCTCCATGAGCCACTGGCTGGGCTACTGGTTTAAGGAAGGCCTGCCCTTGGGCATGGACGAGATCATCGACCAGAACATCCGCATTATTTTAAAAGGCATTTTGAAAGAATAGCGCTATCCCGGCAAAGGCCGGAGATTTGGAAGGCTGCAGGCAAGCGCATTATTCGGCGATTTTTTCGACCGGCTGGCCGGTTGATAAATCCTAACCGCACAAAGCAAAAGGAGGCTTAAACCATGACAGCGGAAAAACTACCGGATCGCTTTGAAAAAGACTTCTTCAAGCACGAATCGCAGCAGCGCAGTTGGGACGACCTGGTGGTGGGCGAGACCTACGACGCCGAGCCCTTTGAGGTCACCCCGGAACGGATCCAGCTGTATGTGGAAGGCACCGAAGACTTCAACCCGTTTTTCACGGATGAGGAGGCCGCCAAGAATTCCCAGTTTGAAGGTTTGATTGCGCCTCCGACAATTCTTACGCCCATTGTTTTCGCCGCGGTTTCCCCGGACAGCTGGATTAAAATGCCGGGCGCCATCAATCCAGGGCAGCGGTGGGAGTTCGGCGTTCCCGTGCGCCCTGGCGACACTATCTATTGCCATATCAAGCTCAGGGACAAGTATATCAAGCGGGGCAAAAAATACGCCATGTCCGAAATGCACATCACCAATCAGAATGACGAGTTTGTGTGCAGGTGGACCGGGGGGCTGGTGCTGCAGTTCCAGGGCAACGAGGAAATGAAGAACCGCTAACTTAAGACAATTCCTGTCCTCAAATTGAGGGCCTGAAAAGGCCGTATCCATTACGGCCCGGATAAGGAGGCTTTAACATGTCGGAAATATTGGAATTTGGAAAAGTTGACCTGGGTTATGAAATTCCCGAGCAAATCAGGCATATCACCCAGGAGAAGATCAACAAGAACGCGGAGGGCTCTCTTGATTTCAACCCCATCCACATCGATCCGGCCTGGGCCAAAAAGGTGAATCTCATGGGCAAAGGGACGACAATCGCCCACGGCATCATGACCGGGGCCTTTATGGGAAAGATCGTCACGGACTGGGCGTATCCCGGCGGCGCATTTTTACAAATGCTGGACGTTAAATTCATCCATCCCGTGCGTCCGGGGGACGACATCACGGCCAGGGGCAAGGTGACGGAAAAGCATCCCCGCCCGGGAGATGAGTCCTTTGTGGTCCTGGAGCTTTGGTGCGAAAACCAGGAGGGCGTCAAGGTGGGGGTGGGGCAGGCTGCGGTTAGGATTCCGGTTTAGGCGTCTGTCCGCGCATTTGAAGACATCGCGCAAAAGCCCTTTCTCCATAAAATTTCAAGGCCGGTCAGCCGAACAAAAAGGCTGTCCGGCCTTTTTGCTTGCATCATCCCGGATGATATTTTAGCCTGTTTTACAAATGTGTAAGCCGGATGTGAACGGCGCTCCTTAAGGTAGCTAAAGAGCTTTCACGGGACGAATATTAGAGCAGGTGAAAATGGGCGACCAGAGTAATTCTCAGGAGCTGATTATTAGGAAAGAAGGTCCGGTTTGGCGGGTGATCTTAAATCGGCCGGAAAAGAAAAACGCCATCAATGATAACATGTTCGCGGGCCTTAAACGGCTTGCCGAAGAGATAACGGAGAATCCCGACCTGTGCCGGGTTGTGGTGTTCAGCGGGGCCGGAGACGTGTTCTGTTCGGGCGGGGATTTGAAAACCCTCATGGGCGGCGGCTACGGCGGCGACGTTTCCGCCATCAGAAACGAGTTCCGGGGCTTGCAGCACACCCTTGATCAGGTGGAAGCCATGCCGGTCCCCACGATCGCGGCCATCCACGGATACGCTCTGGGCGCCGGCCTGCAATTGGCCCTGGCCTGCGATTTCCGCATTGCCGCGGAGGACGCCAAGCTGGGATTGCCTGACGTGAAAAACGGCTTCATCCCCGGAATCGGCGCAACCACCCGGCTGCCCCGGCTCATCGGCTTGGCCCGGGCCAAGGAACTGCTGCTCATGGGATCCAATATTGACGCAAAAAAAGCCCTGGATTTCGGGCTGGTCAACGCAGCGGTTCCCTTGGAGGACTTGGAGTCGGCCGTGGAGGAATGGTGCAGTCGGTTGATCCGGCGGGCGCCCATGGCCGTGGCTGCGGGTAAATATTTATTGAACACCTGGGCCGACCTGGAGGAAACCGCGGACGTGCAGATGAAGCTCCTGGCCAGCGAGGACGCCAAGGAAGGCGTCACCGCTTTTTTTGAACGGCGCGCCCCGAATTTTAAGGGGAAGTAAATCTGGGAGTCGATTTCATAGGCTTTATTCGGCAACCTCGGCGAAATTTCGAAATGACACTGGGTCCCCGTTTCCGTCATTGCATCATGATGATTGTAAAACTACCGCAATCATCATGCCTCCATGGCTCCACGGGGATGACGGAGAGTGGAGGCTTTCATAGCAAAAAGGTCGTAGATATGCTGTTCTCGCTTTCATCAAAACCCAACAAACGCCCGATGAATTCCGGCTCACTGTTTTGAGCCGTCATCCCCGCAAGGGCGATCCGTCTTTTCGGGATCGTCCGCAAGCGGGGACCCAGCGTCATTTTTCATAAATCCAAGCGGCATACATCTCAAGGCAGGACTGAAGAAAAAAGGCTGCCGGAAGGGCGCCTGGCCGGGAAGTTTTGCACCACTAACCTTCCCGGGCCTCTTCCTTGGGCGTGGACACGGCGTCCAAGAGCAGGTCGATCAATTCGTCGATTTCCTTCATTTTGTCGTTGTTTTTTCCTTCCTCCACAATCATCCAGCGTAACGCCATGTGGCTGAAGGCGCCGATGAACACGTTGCGGAAAACCCGCAGGTTTACGTCCTGGCGGAAGTCGCCCCGGTTTTGGCCCTCCTCGACCACCTTGTCGAGGATCTTCAGATATTTCTGGTAGCTTTTGTAGGCTGGCGACGAGTAAAACTGGATGTTCAGTTGATTGTGGAGCAGAAACACCTTCAGGAAATCCCGGTTGATCATGTACAGGGCGAAGTGGTAGCGGATCAGGCGCCTTAGCTTGGCGAAGGGGCTCTTTACGTCAAAGGAGTCCATGATGGACTCCAAATGCTCCTTGAGCCGGGTTTCCGGGACGGCCAGGAGCAGGTCGTCCTTGTTTTTAAAATAATCGTAAATGGCGCTTTCCGACACGGCCGCTTCTTCGGCGATGTCGATCATTTTGGCCTTGTTATAGCCCTTGGCCGCAAAGATTTTTTCCGCGGCCAGCAGAATCCTGGTGCGCTTGTCCCTTTCCGGAGGATCGGGCCTGACCTTGATCATGGGAAGGATCAGGTTCATGAGGTGCTCCAGGTCGGTGCGGCTTTTTTCGATTTCCCCCGAGGCGATGCAGCTTATCGCCTCAAAGTCCATGGCGCCGTACACCGCGTCCCGGATAATCCCCATATTCACATCGTTGCGAAACTGGCCGTCTTTCACGCCCTGGGCCAGTATGTCGGTCATGATCCCGGCGTGCTTGCGGATTTTCCGGTAGGCCTCGGTCTTGTAGAAATCCGCGTTGGAGCGGCATTCAAAAAGGAGGATGCGGGCGTAGCCGGGGTTGAGATCGTTGTACTTGAGGCCGTACCAGATGAGCTTGCGGAGGCGCGACTCCGGGTCTTTGATCCCTTCCAGCTGCTCCGCCAAAAGGTCCAGGGCCTCCTCCAGCTTGATGGAGGCCACGGAAAATAACAAGTCCTGTTTGTTTTTGAAATACTGATAAACCAAAGAGTCGGCGACTTCGGCCTTTTGAGCGATTTTGGCGATGGTGGTTTCTGCGATGCCGCTGGCCGTGATAAGTTCCTCCGCGGCCAGTAATATTCTGTCTTTGGTTGTCGTCATATTGGATTGTTTTACTTTCCGTCGCCGTTTTTTAGCGTTTAATCCCGAGCGCACCCTTGATCGTGCTGGCCGCCTTGCCTACAAACCCTTTTTTGTTGGCCATGATGGCGTCCATGAGCGCGCTGTAATCCTCGGGCGGAGTCCGTTGCCTGGTCTTGGGCGCCATGGTCAAGGCTTGGGGCTTGCAGGCTGCGGCGCACAGGCCGCAGCCGATGCATTTGCCCAGGTCGATTTTGACGGCGTCTTTTTTCATTTTAATGGCCTGGGTGGGGCAGCGCTTTTCGCATTTGCCGCACAGGACGCATTTGTCCGAATCCAGGGCGGCCCTGAAATTGGACTGCACAAAGTCCGCGGGCCGGGGCGCGGCCGCCAGCATGTTGAAGACCCCGCAGCAGCAGGGACAGCACATGCAGGCGAAGGAGGGATTTTTTTCGTTGGAGACCTCGATCACCAGGCCGTCCCTTTCGGACAGGGCGATCACCTCCATGGCCTCCTCCACGCCGATCCTCCTGGCCCATCCGTTTTTGATGTACATTTCCCCGAAGTCATGAAAGGCCATGCAGGTCTCCCGCCGGTCCGTCCTTTCGCAGGGCGCGCCCAGCATGTCCCGTCCCTTGCGGCAGATGCAGGTGGTCAGGGCGATGCTGTCTCCGGCGTCTGCGATGATGCGGCGGATTTCGTCGTGGGTGGAGATCCTGTGCTGGGGCGTGATGCTTTTTTCCACCGGAACGATGCGCATCTGCTGGGGAACCGTGGACAAATATTCAAAGCCCATGGCCTCGGCCATGTACTGGGTGGCGTCCAAGTACAGGCCTGCGTTCATGGAGGCGATCTGGGTTTCGAAAAAACCGACCACAAAGGGAAGCAGGCAGATTTGGGGCTCTCCATCCGGATTCTTGATGAGAAGGGCGCCGTTCTTTTCCATACTGGCCAGGCGCCGCTCCATTTCCGCGGAAGGAATGCCCTTTTGGGAGGCACGGGCCAGGATGACGTCCTTGGGCTCCGGCTTGTAGCTCAGGTGCAGGGCGGCCTCCGCCTCCCCCGGAGTGAAGATGGACCGCAAAATCCTTTTTTCCACCCCGCTCACGGACCGGGGGAAGCCCACCGGCATGGTGTTCAAATGCTTGGCGAGCCTCCTGTAAGCCGTTCGCGCCTGCCAGTGCTTCTTACCCTGGTCCCCCAGGACTGCTGCAAGCCTTTTCATTACCCCTCCTTAGCGAGCCCTCCGCCTCCCTAAGCAATCAGGAAGCGCCCCTCAGGCCCATGATTTTTCTCGCCTCGTCCGGCGTTGCGGGCTCCTTGCCCAGAATGGACGCAGCCTTGACAGCCCATTCCACCAGCTCATAGCTGCCTTTGGCCAACTCCCCGTTGGGGACCCGCACATTGTCCTCCAGGCCCACGCGCATATGCCCGCCCATGATGCCGGATTGCAAGATAGCCGGAAACTCGTCCCAGGCCACGCCGCAGGACGTGAAATTGGCGTTGGGAGGCAGCGCGTGCACCATGGCTGCAAAGGCGTCGGCCCGGAAAGCCTGTCCGCCGGCCACGCCGAACACGAAATTGAAATTCATGGGATCCTTGAAAAATCCCTGCTTCATGATGAGCTTGACGTTATCCAACCCGCCCATGTCGTAGACTTCGATTTCGGGCCGCACCCCGTTTTCCTCCATGGCCCGGCCGAAATCCTGCAACATGGTGAAGGTGTTGTCAAAGATGTAATCCACTAACACTTCGCCGGTCTTGCGGTCAATAGTGGCGAAATTCATGGTGTTGGTGTTCAGGGAAGCCATTTCCGGCTTGATCTTCACGATCTGGTCGATGCGCTGCTCGGGGGTCTTGTTGGGGCCCACGGCGGAGCTCAGGTTGACGATCAACTCGGGCGTCTTGTCCTTGATGGCGTCGTAAGTCTCCCTGATGCGGTCCACCTCATGGGTGGCCATGCCGTCGTCCAGGCGGGAATGGACGTGGACCATGGCGGCGCCGGCCTTGTACGCCTTGGCGGCCTCCTCGGCGAATTCCCGGGGCGTGTAAGGCACCGCCGGGTTGTGCTCCTTGCGGGTGGTGGCGCCGGACAAGGCGGCCGTGATGATGATTTTTCTCTTCATGGTTCGATCCTTTTCCGCCCCGGAGTCATTGTCCGGCCGGGGCGCCGGGAGATTGGGAGGCGCCGTGCGCCCTTATTATGGATTTGCGGTCGGCCGGACCGGCCTGCCGCCCCATTTGAATACATATCGAAAACGAGACTTATCGAATCAAAATCAGTAATATCTGTCAATATAAATTTCTGAAAATTTGCCACAGTTTTAAAAATAAACACTTGTTTTTATGTAGAATTACTCCAAATTCCCGGACGGGATTTCAGAAAGATCTTGCTGCATTTACGGATATTTAGAGGGATATAATTGAGTACTATTCATGATGCCCTGCGTCAAGAAAATAATTTTGAGTCAAAATATTCAAGTTTTGTTATCTAAAATAAAATCAAATATATAAAATTGTAATATCTTCTTAACTCCTATTTTTTGCAAAAAAATGCTCTTGACAATCCGGGAAGGCGGGGGCTAAAGAGTGGGTAAGAATGCTGAATATAATTCATTTGGGGGGAGGTCTAAGGCAAAACTCAGTTGAGGCCCCCCTAATCCCCGAAAAACGGCCCCCAAAAAGGCCCTTCTCACCCATGTCAGAGGCGTTATGGAATTCGCGTTTTCCCGTGAACAACTCATGTTCAAAAAAGAAGTGCTTAATTTCGCCAAAAAGGAAATCGCCCCCAGGGCCCAGGAACACGACCTCAAAGGAGAATTCGACCTGGAATCCTTTAAGAAAATGGCGGACTTCGGAATCCTGGGACTGCATTTTCCCGAAGAATACGGCGGAAGCGGCGCCGACGTCATCACCACGGCCCTGGCCGGAGAGGCGCTGGCTGAAGGCGGGGCCGACTCGGGCTTTTTGCTGGCCTACGGCGCCCATACCTTTTTATGCGGCGACACCATTTTCAGGAACGCCGCGGAGGAGCAGCGGAAAAAATACATTCCCAAAATCTGCTCCGGCGAGATGATCGGATGCATGGGCGTGACCGAGCCCGACGCCGGCTCGGACATGGCTTCCATGAAGACCACCGCCGAAAAGGCCGGCGATAAATACATATTGAACGGCAGCAAGATGTTCATTACCAACGGCCCCATTGCCGACGTGGCCGTGGTCTACGCCAAGACCGACCCCACGGCCAAGCACGCCGGGGTTTCGGCTTTTATTGTGGAAAAGGGAACTCCGGGCTTCTCGGCCGGGCCTCCCTTGAAAAAAATGGGCGTGCGCACCTCGTTGACTTCGGAGCTGATTTTCGCTGATTGCGAAGTTCCCGCGGAAAACCTCCTGGGCAAGGAAGGGGACGGCTTTAAAATGGCCTCCCAGACCGTGGAGTGGGACAGAAGCGTGCTCCTGGCGCCCACCGTGGGATCGGTAGCCTACCTAATTAACAAGTGCTCCCGCTACGCCAAGGACCGCATCCAGTTCGACCACCCCATCGCCGAATACCAGGCTGTCAAGCGCAAGCTGGCCGAGTTGAAAATATTCGAAGAAGCCGCCCGCTCCCTGGTGTACCGCATCGCCTGGGCCAAGGACCAGGGCCAGCCCCTGAACCATCTTTACGCCTCCGTGGCCAAACTCTTCATCGGCGACTGGAGCATGGCCCCCATGAACGACGCGGTCACCCTTCACGGCGGATACGGCTACTGCCAGGAATACGACGTGGAACGGGTTTTCCGGGACGGCCGTTTGGCCGCCATCGGCGGGGGAACTTCGGATATTCAAAGGATGATTATCAGCCGCATGATCTGATCGCCCTTTGCGGTCTGCATGTAAAAGTCTTACCGGCGAGGAGCTGCAATGCAATACGAGTTTTCACAACAAAGCAACGAGCTGTTTGGAGCCCTGGAGTCCGTTATTTCCAATTTGGACATAAAGGATGGGCAAGCGGACGACTCCCTGTTGAGAAGCGCCGCCGCCTCCCTGGCGTCCACCGGCTACCTGAACCTGGGCCTGAGCGAGGCCGGAGAATCGCCCGCCATGTTCAAGGCCATGGAAGCCGCGGCCGCGGCATCGCCCTCCCTGTACCTGAAGCTGGAAGTCAGCGCGCGGGTTTTCGGTCGGGTCGTGGCCCGGTGGGGAAGCGACTGGCAAAAGGAAAAAATCCTTTCGCCGCTGCTTTTCGGCGAGCTTTTGGGAACCCTGGCCTTGTCCGAGGAATCCCTGAATGTGGACAACGACCCCTTGCAAACCATGGGCGAGAAAAACGGCGACATGGTTGTCGTAAACGGCCGCAAACAGTTTGTGGTGAACGGCGCGGACGCCGACTGCATAGCCGTCGCCGGAGTCCTGAACGGGCAGGGCGCCCTGTTCCTCATTCCCAAAGGCGCCAAGGGGCTGGAGGTCGGGCCTCCGTTCTCCGCCCTGGGTTATGAAAGCGCCGGCATTTGCAGCCTGGAGTTGAAAGACTGCACCGTCCCCGAAGCTCAGGTCATCTCCGGGCTGAAAATGGACGACATGCTGGACACGCTCCGGTTTTGGGAAAACCAGGTGCTCATCGGCGCCAGCCTGGGCCTGATGAAAGCCTCCTTTGAAGAGGCCCGCGTTTACGCAAAGTCCCACAAGACCGGCGGCCGCCCCATCATAGCCTATCAGGAAGTGGGATTCCGGCTGTCCGACATGCTCACCCTGCATCAGGCCGCCCAGTTGCTGGCATACCGGGCCGGGTGGATGGCCGACTCCAAGGACAAGGAAGCAACCGCCCTGATCCTGTGCGCCAAGGTTTTTGCCACCGAAGCTGCGGAAAAGGTTTCCAGCGACGCCCTGAAAATTCTGGGCGCCAAGGGTTTTGCAACGCCCAATCCCGCCGAATCCGGCTTTAGAAGCTCCAAGTTCGGCCAGATCGCCGGAACGTCCACGGAAATCAGCCGCATGAAAATCGGGGACGCGGTCCTGGGCAAGAGAAAGTAAAACCATGGGGTCAAATCTACGTTTGACGTTTGAGAAGTGAAAAAAACGGTCAAACGTCAAAAGTAGATTTGACCCCATCCTGGCGAGGTTTTTTTAAATAAATCAACCCAACCATCAAAGCGGAGGTTTTTGGGCATGGATATTTTAAGACTCACGGTATTAGGCGCAGGCGTCATGGGGCATGGCATCGCGCAAAAGGCGGCCATGTCGGGCATCAAGACCACCTTGTTCGACATTGATCAGACCATGCTGGACAAGGCCCAGGGCGTTATCTCGAAAAACATTGAAAAGCATTTTGTGGGCAAGGGGAAAATCACGGCGGAAGAGGGCGAGGAAATCCTAGGCCGTCTCACCACTTCCACGGACCTGGTCGCCGCCGCCAAAGAGGCGGACATGGTCATCGAGGCCGTGCCGGAAAACCTGGAGCTGAAAAAAAGCCTGTTTTCCAAGCTGGATGAAATCTGCCCGGAACATGCCATTCTGGCTACCAATACGTCGGTGCTGCCCGTAACCGCCATCGCCGGCGCCACCAAGCGCCCGGAAAAATGCATCGGGACGCATTTTTTCAATCCCGCCGCGGTCATGAAGCTGGTGGAAGTGGTCCTGCCCGTGGGCGTGGCTGAAGAAACCGTGGAAACGGTCATGAACTTCTGCAAGCAGTTGGGCAAGGTTCCGGTCCGGGTCAAGGACGTGCCAGGATTCATCGTCAACCGCCTCTTGTGCCCCTTATATATGGAAGCCGCCCAGATCGTCCTGGAAGGCACGGCCACGGCCGAGGAAGTGGACACGGCCATGAAGCTGGGCGCCGGACATCCCATGGGCCCCTGCGAACTGGCCGATTTCGGCGGCTTCGACGTCATCCAGATGGCTCAGGACAGCATCTACGAATACACCCATCGCGAAAGCGATCGCTTGAACATTCTGTACCGCAAAATGCTGGAAGCAGGCAGGCTGGGCCGGAAGAACGGCAAGGGCTTCTACGATTACGAAGCCGACGGAACCAAAAAGCTCTTCAAACTTTTCCAATAAACGACGTGAGGAATTCCCATGGAATTTGAAGATATCAGAGTGGAAAAGGCGGACGGAATCGCCGTCATCACCATTGACCGGCCCAAGGTTCTCAACGCCATTCGCTACGTGACCATGCTGGAGATCGACAAGGCTCTGGACGACATCGAGGAAGACGAAAGCATCCGGGTGCTGGTGATCACCGGCGCCGGGGACAAAGCCTTTATCTCCGGCGGCGACATTTCCATCATGGCAAGGGGTCGCGGATACGTGGAAACCCTGACCGAAACGCCCAAGGGCCAGGCGGTCTGCACTCGGATCGAGCATTTTCCCAAGCCGGTCATCGCCCGGATCAACGGCTTCGCCCTGGGCGGAGGCACGGAAGTGGCCCTTTCGTGCGACATCCGCATCGCTGTGGAGCACGCCATTATGGGCCTGCCTGAAATCAAGCTGGGCATCATCCCGGGCTACGGGGGAACCCAGCGTCTGCCCCGGCTGGTTGGCATGGGCAAAGCCAAGGAGCTTATCATGACCGGCGATCACATCTCCGCCATGGAAGCCCTGAACATCGGGCTGGTGAACCACGTGGTCCCCAAAGAAGAGCTGGACGTTCTGGTTTCCAAGATGGCCGGTAAAATCGCCAGCAAAAGCCCCATCGCTTTGCACATGGCCAAGGCCTCCATCAATAACGGCGTGCAGGCCGATCTCAGGACCGGTCTGGATTATGAAGCCCGCTGCTTTTCCCTGTGCTTCGGCTCCGAAGACAGGGTGGAGGGCACCAACGCATTCATGGAGAAGCGCAAGCCCAAGTTCACGGGCCGTTAGATATCCGTTTCCGCGGCAAGGTGTGGAGCCTTGCCCGGAAATTCTCATTTGCCGGGGGTATTTACCTAATTTCTTAGGATAAAAAGGTGGAAGCAATGAAAGAAGTTTACTTGGTGGACGGAGTCAGAACGGCCATCGGCAGGATGGGCGGCTCCTTGTCCATGTTCCGGCCGGAGGAACTGGCCGCATTCGCCCTGAAGGGGCTCATAGAAAAAACAGGCATTGACCCGTCCATTGTGGACGACGTGCTGGTCGGGCATGCCTGCACGAATAACGCGGCGGTGAACATCGCCAGATGGGCGGCGCTGAAGGCGGGCTTTCCGTACTCCGTGCCGGCCCAGACTGTGGAAAGGCAATGCGGCTCCGCGCTCCAGACCATCAATTCCGCGGCCGCCAACATCAAGGCCGGCTTCGGCGAGGTGTACATCGCCGGAGGGTGTGAATCCTGGAGCAATCAGCCTTATCTCATGGAGCGCCAAAAGCAGCCTTTCTCCCTGGTTCCGCCCAAGTATATCACCCGGCAGGTGGGACCCACCGAGGAAACCGATGCGCCCATGGGCATTGTGGCTGAGATCCTGGCCGACGAGTTCGGCGTTTCCCGCGAGGAGCAGGACGCCTTCGGGCTGCGCAGCCAGACCCGGGCCATCCAGGCCATCAAGGAGGGATATTTCAAGGAGGAAATCGTTCCCGTGAAAGTCCCGCAAAGAAAAGGCGATCCCATCATTTTCGACCAGGACGAGCATCCCCGGGAGACCAACCCCGAGAAGCTGGCCAAGCTGCGTCCAGCCTTTAAAAAAGACGGAACCGTCACCGCCGGAACTTCTTCGGGCCTGAACGACGGCGCCGTGGCCAACTTGGTCGCATCCCAGGAAAAATGCGAGGAATTGAGCTTAAAGCCCCTGGCCCGCTTTGTCTCCTGCGCCCTTGGCGCCCGGGAGCCCAAATACATGGGCGTGGCGCCGGTCATTGCCATGGAAAAAGCCTTGGTTAACGCAGGACTCACCATGGCCGACATGGACGTGGTGGAGTGCAACGAGGCTTTCGCCTCCCAGACCCTGGCCGTCATGAAAAGCCTCAAGAAAAACGGCCACGAGTTTGACGAGGAAAAATGGAATCCCAACGGCGGCGCCATTGCTTTCGGCCATCCCAACGGCATGTCCGGCGGCAGGCTGGCCCTGGCCGTTGTGCATCAGTTGAAGCGCATCCAGGGCCGTTACGGCATGGCCACGCTGTGCATCGGCGGAGGCCAGGGAATCGCCGCCATCTTCGAAAGAATATAGGGGGAGTCATGTCTGACAGAGTTGCAATAGTCGGAGTCGCCCAAACGCGGTTCAGCCCCAAAAGGGCCGACGCCAACGTGGCTGAACTGGCCTACGAAGTCATTGAGAAGGTCCTGAACGACACGGGCCTTTCCATTGAAAAGGACATCGACAACACCATCAGCTGCTCCCACGACATCTGGGACGGCCAGACAATTTCCAATATCGGCATTACCGACGTGGCCGGCGGCCATCTTCGCACGGAAGAAAAAATGGCCATGGACGGCAGCACGGCGGCCTATTACGGCACCGTGGGAATCCTGTCCGGCGAATACGAATGCACCTTGCTGCTCGCCCACACCAAAATGTCCCAGACCAACCGGCACATCGTCAATAACGACGCCTTTGAGCCCATATACTCCCGTCAGTTGGGCCTGGACTTCACCTCCGCAGGCGCCTTGCAGGCCAGAAGGTACATGCACGCCCACAACCTTTCCAGGGAGGACACGGCCCGGGTGGTCATGAAAAATCTGGGCGCCGCCATGGCCAATCCGCTCTCCTGCCGGTTCGGTTATTACGGGATGGACGACGTGCTTTCCTCTGAAATGGAAGCCGATCCCCTGACCACCATGGACATCGCGCCGGACGTGGACGGCGCTGTGGCCATGATTGTCGCGTCCGAAAGCAAGGCGAAAAAGATTACGGATACGCCGGTCTGGATTCAAGGCCTGGGCTCCTGCTACGACGACTATTTTTTGGGAGACCGGGATCTTGCGGAATGCATGGCTTTGGAAAAAGCCGCAGCCCAGGCTTATAAAATGGCCGGGATAAGCAACCCCGTCAAAGACCTGGACTTGATCGAGCTGTCCGACGAATTTTCCTATCAGGAGCTTTTATGGCTGGAAGGCCTGGGCGTGTGCAAGCCCGGGGAAGCCGCCAAGCTGACCGAGTCCGGCTTTACCTCCAGGGAGGGAGAGCTCCCCGTAAATCCGTCCGGCGGCGTGCTTTCCGGAGTTCCCGCCAACGTCATGGGCCTCAACCGGGTGGCCGAGGCGGCGCTTCAGTTGATGGGCAAAGCGGGCGAGCGCCAGGTGCAAAACGCCAAACGCGCCGTCGCTCAGGGGCATACGGGATTTTGCGGACAACATCAATGCGTCATCGTGCTGGGAAACCAATAAGGGAGGGATGATATGAAACGCAATGTGGCCATAATCGGCGGCGGCCAAACTTATCATGCCGCCCGCAGGCACGACGTGGACCAGGGCGAGATGGTCAACGAAGCCGTACGGGCCGCCCTTAAAGACGCCCAGATGACCATGGACGACATCGACGCGGTGTTTTTGGGCAACATGGAATTTTTCGAGGGCACCCACCTGACCGACTGCTGGCTGGCCGGCTCTGCAGGAGCTTACGGCAAGCCCGGCATGAAGATCACCACGGGCGGCACCGTGGGCGCCACCATCATCGGCGCGGGCATGCATCATATAGCTGCGGGTCTTTTTGACAGGGTTTTGTGCATAGGCTTTGAAAAGCAGGAGGAAGGGGACACAGGCGCCATCCTGAGCGGCGTGGCCCATCCTTTGTACGGACGCTCCATGGCCGGCGCGGCCGTGGGATACTTCGCCATGATGGGAACTTCCTACATGGCCGCCTGGGGCGCCAAGGAAGAGCACGCGGCCATGGTCGCAGTCAAAGCCCGGCAGAACGCCCGCAAGAACCAATACGCTCATCTGAAGCTGGATATCACCATAGAAGACGCTTTGAACTCCCGCATGCTGGCTTATCCGGTCCGGATGCTGGATATGTGCCCGGCCTCCAACGGCGCCTGCGCTGTTATTCTGGGGGACGAAAAAACTGCCAAGGATCGCTGCAAAAAGCCTGTCTGGATTCGGGCCATGGACACCGCCCATAACGAACAGTTTGAAATCGACTGGCGGAATGTCACCCTGACCAAGCCCATCTTTTCCACGGCTTGCGCGGCCAGGATGTACAAAAGGCTGGGCGTGGACGATCCCAAAAAATATTTCGACGTGTTCGAAATTTACGAGCCGGCGACCTGGGCGGAAATGGTCTGGTACGAAGACCTGGGCCTGTGCGGCCGAGGCGAGGGCTTCAAGCTCATGGAGGAAGGCGCCACGGCCATTGACGGCCCCATCCCTGTGAATCCTTCGGGCGGAGTCTTGTCCACAAACTGCATCGGCGCTTCCGCCATGCTGCGCGTTTGGGAGGCGGCCCTGCAAATTCGGGGCGACGCCGGAGGCCATCAGGTTCCCAATGAGGTCAATCGGGCTTTGGCCACGGCATACGGCGGGACCAACTGGACCGTCATGACCGCTTTGTCGAGTTCCACCGAGGATTAAACCTAATGCGCCCTTGGGAAAGGATGTTGGCATGAATCAGAAAAATACGGATACCGAACAAATATGCGTCCCCATGACCGTGGACGTCCCGTACCGGTTTGCGGCGGGCAAGTACATGGCCAGGTTTTTGACGGAGCTTAGGGATAACGGCCGCTTTGTGGGCATCAAGTGCCCTTCCTGCAACCGGGTTCAGATGCCTCCCCGGGTGGTGTGCGCGGCATGCCACGTGAAAAATGACGAGTGGGTGGAGCTGTCCTCCGAAGGTACGATGGTCGGATTTACCATCATGTACCTTCCTTTGACGGATCCCACCACGGGAAAGCCCCACGAACCGCCCTTTGTGTACGGGTCGGTCAGGCTGGACGGTTCGGACTCCACCGTGGAGCACATGGTCAACGTAGAGCCGGACCTGGACAAAGTCTGGGTGGGCATGCGGATGAAAGTGGTCTTGCGGGACAGGGAAGAGCGCATTGGGGATTTGAGCGACATCATACATTTTGAACCTCTTCCGGGCCAGAAAAGGCCGCAGTAATATATTTCGGGGGGAAAGAGATAATGGAAAGTAAATCCGTCCAAGCTCCATTTGAGGTGGATCAGCATATTACAGCCCACAGCAATTACTTCGTCGGAAAAATGGGCAGCAAGTTCTATATCGCCCTTAGGGACTCCAAGGAAATCCTGGGCGTCCGGTGCAAGACCTGCTCCAAAGTGCTTTGGCCGCCCCGGGAAACCTGCGGCCGCTGCTTTTCTCTGCTTACGGAAGACGATTTGGTGAAAATCGGCCCGGGCGGGAGCGTGGTTTCGTTCACCCGCGTGCATTACAATGAGCCCATCCATCCCGACGTGGACGCCCCCCTGGTTTACGCCGTGATTCAACTGGACGGGGCCGACTCCGGCATGACCCATCTGATCGGCCGGGTGGATCCCGACCAGATTGAGATCGGCATGCGCGTGACCCCGGTCTTCATAGAAAACAGAAAGGGCAACATTCTGGACATTGTGTATTTCAAGCCGGAATAAACAGGATTAGGCGGCAAAGGGGGACTCATGGATACCCAAGAGCAAAAAAACTATCTGGCCATGTGGGACGGCGAGTTATCCGCCGAAAGAAATCCGGCCAACTACCAGCGTCAGGACGATGGGTCGCATATTTTTCATAATGAAAAAGATTATTATGAATGGTGGTACTTTGACGCGGCCTTTGACAACGGCTATCACGTGGTCATCACCTTTCACTACCACAACGTCTTTCTTAAGCCCATGGCGCCGTCCATCCAGATTTTCATCTACAAGCCCGACGGCCAAAAAATCGAAAAATACGACCTCAGCCCCATGGATAGCATCAGCGCCCACCCAGACTATTGCAACGTCAGAATGGGGGATAGCTGGGTCCGGGACATGGGAGACCATTACGAGCTTTCCATCATGGTGCGCGGCGTCGGCGCCAAACTGCGCTTCACCAATACGGTTCCCTCGTGGAAGCCGGGCCGGGGCTTTAACTACAAAAACGAAGATACGGGCAAGATTTCAGGCTGGGTGGTTCCCCAGCCCTGCGCCAGGGTGGAAGGCGATCTCATCATCAAGGACGAAGTCATCCCGGTTCAGGGAAGCGGCTATCATGACCACAATTGGGGCAACTGCCGGTTTCATGAAATTTTCTGGGGCTGGTATTGGGGCCGCATCCAAAATCCCCAATACACCATTGTCTACGGCTGGGTGATTCCCAAGGATAAAACCGGCCCTATCGTAACGCCTTTGCTCATCGCCCGGGAAAACGAAGTGCTTCTCTCCACCAATTCCATGGAAGGCAAATGCCTGGAAATGGGCAGGGACGAGAAATTTCAGCGGGAGTATCCGACCCATCTGACCCTGGCGACGGACGCCCAGGGCGTAAAGATGAACCTGGATATTACCGCGCACAGGCTTATCGAAGCCATGCAGCTTCCCCCCAGCACGGACTGGCCCCAGTATTACAACCGGTGCCTTGCCCATTATAAACTGGATCTGGAAGTGGACGGCAAAAAGGACCTGCTGGAAGGCGAGTTCCTGCACGAAACCATGCTGCTGCAAGAGGAATAAAGCATGGGGTCAAATCTACGTTTGACGTTTGAGACTTTGGAACTCGTTCCCATGCTTTTCGTGGGAATGTATACGGAGGCTGCTTAAGAGGGATTGCTTCCCTTTAGGCGAATTTATGTTGGGTTCAAAGTCCAAGGGTGTTTTTGATGCTTGATGGACCAGCGCAGGACTTCTTAACCCAACCTTGTACGAAACCTGTTGACGCGGCTTAGGTTGGGTAGAGCTTGCGAAACCCAACAAATGCCTTGTGTACGGACTGGAGAGGGACATGGAAAAAACCTATTTGGAAGATTACGAAGTCGGGGAAGAATTCACCTCTCCGGCCAGGACCATGACCGAAGCCGACATCGTTAATTTCGCAGGAATGACGGGCGACTGGCATCCTATCCACACCAACGTGGAATTCGCTTCCCAAACGCCGTTTAAAGAGCGAATCGCCCACGGCATGCTGACTTTGTGCCTGGGCAGCGCGCTCATATTCCGGTTGGGGCAGTACGTGGCCCTGCCGAAATCCTTTATCGCTTTTTACGGCATGGACAAGGTGCGGTTTGTGGGGCCGGTGAAGATTCACGACACCATTAAAACGACCATGAAAATCCTGGCCCTGGAGAACAAGGACGAAAAACGCGGGATCATGGTCTGCGAAAACACCATATCCAACCAGCGGGACGAAGCTGTGGTGATTTACACCACCCGGGCCTTGGTGGGGCGCAGGCCTTAGCCGGACGTAGGCGCGAGCATGGAATTCGATCTTCACATACACACCAACCGGTTTTCCGGGTGCAGCAACATTGACCCCGGAGAAGTGATCGCAAGGGCGCTGGCCGCAGGCCTTGACGGCATCGCCCTGACTGAGCACGGAATCCGTTGGCCGGACGGAGAGATCGAAAAATTGCTGGATCAATGCGGAGAGAAAAAGCTCATTGTCCTGCCAGGAGAAGAAGCCGCCTGCTACTCCTCCCGGGGGGAATTCCAGGGCGAGTTCCTGGTGTTCGGGCATCCAAAAAGCCTTGGCTCCGCATTGAGCGTGGAAGCCCTGGTGGAGCGCGTTCATGAGTCCGGCGGCGTGGTAGTCGCCGCCCATCCGTTCAAACGGGCGCGTCGTGGAAACGCCTATTACGGGTGCGGCGACAACGCGGGAAAATACGACCTGGACGGCATGGAAACCCTGCATCCTTCCTATGATGAAGAAGGCCTGGAAAAAGCCTGGGCTCTTTGCCAATCCGCCGGATTGGCGTCCATAGGGGGCAGCGACGCCCATGCACCCGAGCAGATCGGGAAGGTGCGCACCGTGTTTGAGCGGCCTATACAAAGCCTGGAAGATCTCTGCAGGGAGATCCGGGAGGGGAGGTCCAGGGCGGCGATTGCAAAAGACAATGGCGAAATCAAATAGTCCGGCCGTGCGCCTTGGCGTGTTTTCGGACACCCACGGCAATGCGCGGTACATGCAGGAGGCGCTGCAGAATCTCGGGCCGTTTAACATGATCATCCATCTTGGGGATGGGGTCCGGGAAGGCCGGGAATTGGCCAAACAATGGGGACTGCCTTTCATGGGGGTGCGCGGCAATGAGGATTACGGCGCTCTGGCCCCCATGGACGACGACATATCCTTTCACGGATTCAAGGTCTTCATGATGCACGGGCATCAGATGGAAATCAATCCGTACCAGGACGCCGAGACCTGGGATCGGCATTATAAGGAAATGGCCCAAAGGGCCGCACGAAACAGCGCCGATATTTTTCTTTTCGGTCACACGCACAAACCGGTTTTGAAGAATCAGGAGGGGGTTCTTATCTGCAATCCGGGAGACCATTATCTGGGATCTTCCTTTCCTCCCGGATTTATCGAACTGGTAATCGAACCCCGCAAAGCGGCGGCGGTTTTGTTTTTACGTAAATCCGCCGGGCGATGGATTGAAAGCGCCCGGGAGGAGTTGCACAGCCAAACGGCGGACGAAGCGGTTGGCGAGTAATACAATAAGCGTTTTGAAGGTTGGATAGAGTTTGCGAAACCCAACACAAAGGGGTCGAACACAAGCGATTGGGATTTTTCATATTCCGGAGAGAACGACTATCTCCCGGAAATAATAATCAAGGAGGAATAAGGTGGCGGATAAATTTTACAGCGAGCGGAATCTTAAATTCCTGCTTTACGAGGTTTTTGATGCAGCGTCTCTGACCAAATACGATTACTACAGCGAACACAATAAAAAGATGTTCGACATGGTCCTGGCGGAGGCGGACAAGCTGGCTAAAAAAATGATGCGCCCCATCCTTGAGGAAATGGACCGCAACCCGCCCGAGTTGGAAGACGGGTCCATCAGGGTGCATGACGACGTCAGGAAGATCCTGGACGAATGCGGCAAGGGCGGCTGGATCACCGCTTCCAAGCCGGTTGATCACGGCGGCGATCAACTTCCCTTGATGATTACGGACAGTTGCCAGTATATATTCTGCGCGGCCAACTATTCGGCGGCCGTGTATCCCGGATTGAACGCCGGAGCGTCCCATCTCATAGAAGAATTCGGTTCCGAGGATTTAAAGGAAACCTATCTTCCCAATCTGCACAACGGTACATGGCAGGGCACCATGGCCTTGACCGAGCCCGGGGCGGGAAGCTCTCTTTCCGACCTGGAAACTTCGGCGGAACCCACGGAAGAGGGGTATTACCTGATCCGCGGCCAAAAGATATTCATTTCAGCAGGGGACCACAACTGCGTGGACAACGTAGTCCACCTTATGCTCGCGAAAATCAAGGGAGGCCCTCCTGGGGTCAAAGGCATATCCTTGTTTGTGGTTCCCAAGTTTAGGCCCGCTCTGGGGGGCGGGCTTGAGCCCAATGATGTGGTTGCTTCGGGGGTGTACCACAAAATGGGCTACCGTGGGGCTCCTATCGCTCAGCTAAGTATGGGGGACGGCGACAATTGCCGCGGATGGCTGGTCGGGGAGCCCCACAAAGGTCTTTTCTACATGTTTCAGATGATGAATGAAGCACGTCTTGGGGTTGGGTTGGGGGCTACAGCCATAGCGTCGGCTGCATATTATGCAGCTTTGGAATATTGCAGGGAAAGGCGGCAAGGTCGGAAAATCGGCCAAAAAGACCCCACCCAACCCCAGGTTCCCATCATCGAACATGCGGACATCCGCCGGGCCCTGCTTTTTCAAAAGGCCATTATCGAGGGCTCGCATTCCCTGCTGCTGCAAGGCTGCAAATACGCGGACATGATGCGCGTGACCACCGGAGAGGAGCAGGAGCGTTACTCCCTGCTTCTGGACCTCTTGACTCCCGTGGCCAAGACCTATCCCTCGGAGATGGGCATCCAGGCTGTCAGCCAGGGGCTGCAATGCTTCGGCGGGTCCGGCTACTGCGACGACTATCCCCTGGAGCAGTACTACCGCGACATGCGCATTCATCCCATTCACGAGGGAACCACAGCCATCCACGGCCTGGACATCCTGGGCCGCAAGGTGGTCATGAAAGAAGGCAAGGCCTTCGCCATATTCAAGCAAGAGGTTTTGCAGACGGCGCAAAGCGCGGAGGCCGACAACGAACTGAAGGGATTCGGCGGAAAGCTGAAAGCCGCCCTGGAAGTCTTGGACGACGCCACCAAGCACCTGCTCAACCTGGCCGCCAAAAAGGGGCCGGAATACTTCCTGGCGGACGCCACTCTTTATCTGGAATTGTTCGGCATCGTCACCATCGCCTGGCAATGGCTGGTCCAGGGGCTTGCAGCAAGCAAGGCTTTGAGCGAAGGCGCCAAGAAAAAGGACGTGAACTTCTACAACGGCAAGATTGTTACCCTGAATTATTTTTACGCGTACGAACTTCCTAAAATTACCGGCCTGAGCATTCGGCTGCTTAACACGGACGGCCTCACCGTGGACTTGGATACGGCGATATTTAACGACTAACGGAGGGAATAGCCATGACGGATCAAAATAAATACGACGCCATAATCATAGGGGCCGGAGTGGGCGGCCTCACCGTGGGATCGCTTCTGGCAAAGCACGGCAAAAAGGTGCTGATTCTTGAACAGAACGACCGTGTCGGGGGCAGGGCCTTGTCCGTAGCAGGCGAGGAAATCACCAAACGCGGCGCCCAGTGGTACAAGGATATCCTGGAAACCCAATACACCTATGTGGCCAGCTCCGAACCTGAGTTGGAAGAGTTGGTGAAAAGCGGCATGCTGAACGGATACGTCCTGGACGTGGGGTATCACGCCCTGAGCATGAACGGCAACGCCTACCTGTACGATTTTGTGCAGCAGATCGACGGCATTGACGGCGTGAAAATGAACGGCAGCCACTACGGCACTTATTACAAGGGCGAGTTTTACATGGACCTGATCGGGTCCCAGCCCGTGGATCCCAGGTATGTGGAAATTGCTGAAAGGGAGAAAATCCCCTTTTATAAATATTACACCACGCCGTACAAACTTAATGATGAACAGATCGACGAATTGGAAAAGGTCTCCCTCCAGCAATGGGGAGAGGAAATGGGCCTGACCAAAAACGACATCCTTTGGAACAATCTCTGCTCGGTCAGCACCTTGTTCTCCACCATCAACAATCCTGAGGATATTTCCATTGGCGACATCTTCCGCTTCTTCAAGCACGCTGTCAGCCCCAAGCTGGAAAAAGGGCTGTGCGAATACGTAGGGGGATTCGTGTCCGGCGGCGTCATGGAATGGAGCAAGGCCGTGGCCCGCAAGTATCAGGAACTGGGCGGCGAGCTGTCTCTGGAAACCAGGGTTCGGGAAGTGGTCATAGAAAACGGCAGGGCCACCGGCGTGATTGCGGAAAACGGGAGCGGAGAAATGAAGGTTTATCAGGCGGAAGCCGTGGTGAGCAACGTTCCGGCCCAGGATTCCTTCAAGTTCATGGATAAATCCCACTTTCCCGGAGACTGGGCTCAAAAGACCGAAACCATGTACGGCTACGGAAGCTACGTTCCGTACTGGGGCCTCAACTCCCTGGCCATGCCCGAAGAGCACGCCACGCGCAATTATAAAAATAGTTGCGTGCTGCCCAAGGAAGAAGGCTTTGATTATGACGTGTACATTTGCTGGAGCATCCAGTCGGCCCTGGATCCCTCCGTGGCGCCGGACGGCAAATACCTGTACACGGCCTATCTGCCCCTGACCGAATCCGAGGCCAAGAATAAGGTTTTGGTGGATAAAATCGTCAAACGCCTGCCGGATTTTATGGAAGAAATTTATCCCGGCTTCAAAAAGACCATCGATTGGAAACTGGACCTCATGTGCTGGAAGTTGGAAGGCGTGGCCAAAAGCGTGTCCCAGGCAGGCACCCAAAAAGTTCCGGTTAAGTCTCCTCACGTGGAAGGCCTGTACTTTGCCGGAGACACGGCCAAGGGCTACGGCGTGGCCATGGACTGCGCCTGCACCTCGGGCATGATCTGCGCGTCCGAAATGCTGGGCGTGGATTTTGGAGTCCGCTAACCTCGTTAAAAGGAGAACGCCATGAAGGATGTTTCCATTTACGGGGCCGGGCTGGCCGGTTTGGTTGCGGCCATTAACTTAGCGCGGGAAGGTCTGAACGTAACGGTCTACGAACGAGAGGACGAGATCGGGGGATCCAAGGATCTGCACCCTTCCGTTCATTCCACGCCCATGCAGCCAAAAGAAACCTGGGACTACATAGGCGTCGATCTTTCCAGCCATTTTGTGAAAACCGACGCCTATTTTCAAATTGCCGCCGCTCTTCGTAATCCCCGTGGAGGGGGCGGCGGCGGGATGATTGCGGTAGTCTTGCAATCATCATGACGCATTCCCGGAAACGGGGACCCAGTGTCTTTCGGGGGTCAATGCGGGCTGAACGCCCCTTGGAAAATCAACGCTAAAAACCGTGAAAGCCAACTATTGAACTAGTTGGCAGAGCGGTCTTTCCTTTTACCGTGGTCCTGGAGCTTCCCAACGGGGAGCCTGCGTGTGAAGTCACGTTCGATTTTTATATGTATCGCAACAGGGAATAGTTTTCAGCAAGGATACGGCTCATTTTTATCATCCCCGTTTATTTCATGTGATTCCGGGGAGCGCGGCGGCGTTTTCGCCTTGGGCCGCCGCCGTTGATGGAATGCAAAAATATACCAGACTAATATTCCACAAGAAGTGAGGGGGAAAAATGAAAACAAAAGCGTGTTTCATCCTGGTTAGTTTGCTCATCGCCTTATCCTTTGGGGGCAGCGGCCCTTGCTTCGGCGCCGAAGGATGGAGCGAAACCTATAAAGTCGGCACCATCGCTCCAAAGGGCATTGCCTGGGCCTTGCAAATGGATAGGATCGTGTTTCCCGAGGTGGCCAAAGCGACGGACGGGAACCTGGTCATCAAAGTGTATTGGGGCGGCGTCATGGGGGACGACGAAGCCATCATCAAAAAAATGCGGATCGGCCAGCTCCACGGGGCGGGAATGTCCGGCTACGGCTGCACCCTGGCCATTCCTGAAATGGCGGTCATGCAATTGCCCTTTCTTTTTAACAACTGGCAGGAAGTGGACTACGTCAAAGAAAAAATGGCGCCCATCTTTGACGAAATCGCCAGGGATCACGACTACATGGTCATTGCGTACATTGACCAGGACTTTGACGTCTTTTTTTCGTCCAAATACGACATGACCAAGGTCGAGGATTTCGCCCAGGCCAAGATCATCTCCTGGAGCGGCGCCTTGGAGGGGGAAGTGCTGCAAGCCATCGGCGCCCATCCCATTCCGGTTTCCATGACCGAAGCGCCCACCTCCATCAGGCAGGGGATAGGGGACACCATCATCGCCCCCAAGGCCTGGGCCGTGGGAACTCAGCTATACAGCATCCTTAAATACGTCAGCCCGCTGAACATCCGGTATTCTCCCGCCGTCATGCTGCTGACCTGGGAGGCATATGAACAAATGCCCCAGGATTACCGCGACCGGTTTATGGCGGTCCGGCCCAAGATTATGCGGGATTTCTGCCTGGCCGCGCGCGAGGACAATGAGAAGTGCCTCAATGCATTGCTTGAATACGGGATTAAACAACGCGAAATGTCCCCGGAGGAAAAAGCCAAGCTCGAATCCATGGCGCACACGGTTTGGGAAGACCAAGCCGGCCAGCAATACCCCGCCGAACTCCTTGAGCAGATCCAGGACCATCTGGAAGAGTTTCGCAGCAACAAATAATTTTGTTGTAAAACCGATATAACCATCTTTTTTTGCAGGAGATTGCACGATGAAAAGGTTAGGACTGCTGGAGACGTCTCAGCTTGCCATTAAAGCTCCTTTCATACAACCGGCAAGATACCACGTAAGGCATGCGCTTCCCGCCATAGGCTACGGAACCGCGCTTAAGCTGCTTATGCCGGACAAACTTTGGAAACTGGCCGCTGCAGGGAAAGCCAATGCGGCGCCCATGCTTATACTCAATATGATGGACGTCAGGGGCGAACAGGAAGCCGTCGTCTCGGACGAAAAACGCCTGAAAACCAGGGATTTCAAAGACCGTTTTCTCAGAATCGCCAACTGGCTCATCCATTCCGGGATGCAGCCCAAAGACAAGGCCGCCGTGCTCATGCACAATTCCGCCGAAGTGCTGGAAACCCTGGTGGGCGCCTCCTTTGCAGGCTGCACCAGCCCCGGGCTGAACTGGCACCTGGCAGGTGAGGAACTGGCCAAAACCATCAACGTTTCCAAGCCTAAAACCGTTTTTGTAGGCGAGGATTTTGTGGATCGGGTGTTGGGGATAGCCGACCAAATCCCCTCGGTGAAGAATTTTGTGGCCGTGGGCGCCAAGGTTCCCAAAGGCTGGATTCCTTACGAAGAGGCGGCGACATTCTCCCGGAACGCCATGCCTTCCGGCCGATTCATATTCGGCGCAGCGCCTTATACTTCCGGAACCACCGGCGTGCCGAAAAACGTTAACCTGAACGACGGCCTCAGCTACCTGTTCGACGACACGGCCCCCGCTCCCAACGCGGAACTCATGGAGTATTTCGAGCTTTTGTTCTGCATGTTGAACGCCGGATTTCACCTGAACATGCACAAGATTAAAGATTTGCGCTCCCTGGTCATCACGCCCATGTACCACGCCGGAACCATTGCAGCCCTGTTTCCCGTCTTGTACGGCGGAACCCTGGTGCTGGAGTCCAAATTCGACCCGGAGCAGGTTTTGGCGACCATGCAAAAGGAGCGCATTTCGTGGACTTTTATGGTCCCCACCATGTTGAGCAGAATTCTGAATCTTCCTGACGAGGTGAAGCGTAAATACGATCTCTCGTCCATGCGCTCCCTGATTTCCGGCGCCGCGCCGTGCTCCCCGGAAATCAAGACCGGAATCAACGAACTCTTCATGCAGCAGGGCGCTCCCGGACCCGTGTTTCACGAGTACTACGGCTCCACCGAAACCATGATGGTTTCCGTGCTCAGGCCCGGCGATTACAACAATCGCCCCGAGCGCCTGAAAAGCGTGGGCAAACCCCGGTGCGGGGAAGTCTGCCTGGTGGACCCGCTAACCGAGCAGGCCGTGAGCAACGGCGAACAGGGCTCCATCTGCGCCCGCACCGTCAGCACCCTGGGGCTTTCATACGGAACCGACAGCAGCCTGCTGGACGACGCCTACGTTACCATCAACGGCAAGCTCTACTACAAGGACGGCCTCATGGGATACCAGGATAAGGACGGCTTCCTGTATCTTACGGACCGGATCAAGGACATGGTGATTTCCGGCGGCGTGAACGTCTTTCCCGGAGAGGTGGAAAAAGCCCTGGCCGCCCATCCGGCCGTGGACG
Source organism: Desulfatibacillum aliphaticivorans DSM 15576 (assembly GCF_000429905.1). NCBI lineage: Bacteria > Pseudomonadati > Thermodesulfobacteriota > Desulfobacteria > Desulfobacterales > Desulfatibacillaceae > Desulfatibacillum > Desulfatibacillum aliphaticivorans. The sequence goes on from NZ_AUCT01000009.1 coordinate 193,392, forward strand.
ACGTGGCCGTTTTCGGCGTGCCGGATCAGGATCTTGGGGAGGTCATGCGGGCTGAAATCCAATTAATGCCGGGCGCGGAAATGACCGAGGAGGAAGCCTTCGCCCATTGCAAGGCCCAGGGCCTGTTCGGCTATAAAATGCCGCGATACGTGGGCTTTATGGAAAAACTGCCCCGCCGCATCGACGGCAAGATGATCAAGAGGGCGTTGAAGGAAAAATACTGGCCTGCTTCTTAAATATTAATTTTTGTTACAATAGCTTGTCTGCGCGGGATGGAATTTTTGGGTTTCATCCCGCATTTATTTCTGCTTCATATCCGAGAAATTTTTCAAAGGGCTTTTTACAAGAACCCCAAAAAGGAAGGGGGGGGCTGTCTGAGGGGTAGACAGCCCCGCTGTTTGGTGAGTGTGGAGTGGTTAGAGGTGAATCCTATTCCGTCAAACGAGGTCGGTGTTCATGAGGCGGAACGCCGGCAGTAGGCGCCGGTTGCAAAAGGTATGTGATTCTATGCTTTCACACTCTGAAATTATGGTCGCCCCTGACATTTTTTCGGTTACAAAAAATATTTAAAAAAGTTTTTTCAACGAGGCTTGCAACCAAGGGCGGTTCTGTGTATTACAGAATTCGACGCATATGTGCATCACTATTAGCATTGGGAAAGAAGGGATATGCCTCAGCGAAAGAAAATCCTGCCTCTTAAACAGGTCTACCAAATCAAGGTCTCATTGAAAAACATCCGTCCCCCCATATGGAGGCGGCTGTTGGTCACCAGCGATACTACCCTGCCGCGATTTCACATGATCATCCAAAATGCCATGGGATGGCAAAACGGACACGACCATGTTTTTGAAATTGAAAAAATGGAGTTTGGCGTCAACGACCCTTACGACCCCACGTCGCCCAAGGACGAGACCAAAATACGCCTCTCCAAGATCGTGAACCGGGAAGGCCAGCGCTTTAAGTACATCTACGATTACGGCGATTACTGGGAGCACGAAGTGCTTGTGGAAAAGATTCTGCCCCTGGAAAAAGGCGAGTCCTATCCCCAGTGCATCAAGGGCAAACGCGCTTGCCCGCCGGAAGACGTGGGCGGCCCTCCCGGGTATCAGGACTTGCTGGAAGCTCTGGAAAGCCCGGAGGAGACGGATAACGTGGAACTCCTGGACATCGTGGAAGATGACTGGGACCCGGACCACTTTGACCTTTCGGAAGCCAATGAAATGCTGACGGCCGTGTAATTCGCACGGCGCCGCGTTAGAAATTTTTTGCATCCAACCATGGACCAATCAGGGAGAAGCCATGATTGAACCCAAGGACCGCATTATTTTCGCCCTGGACGTGCCTTCTTTGGACCAGGCGTCCCATTACGCCAAGCTATTGGCTCCCCATATAGGCATGTTCAAGGTGGGCCTGGAGCTTTTCGCGGCCGAGGGGCCGTCCGTGGTCAAGGAAGTCCTCAACGCCGGAAACCGCGTATTTCTGGATTTGAAGCTCCACGACATCCCCAAGACCGTGGAACGCGCCATGTCCGTTCTGGCGGGCCTTGGCGTCAGCCTGGCCACCGTGCATACCACCGGCGGCCCGGATATGCTTAAAGCGGCCGTGGAGGGCGCTCAGGGCAAGCTGGGGGTGCTGGGCGTGACCGTGCTCACCAGCGAAGGCGGAAATCCCCAAACCATTTCGGACAGGGTTCTTAGGCGGGCCGAGACGGCCAAGGAAGCCGGATGCGCCGGCGTGGTGTGCTCGGGCCTGGAAGCCGCCAAGGTGCGCCAGGCCGTGGGCGAGGATTTTTTCATCGTCACCCCGGGAATCCGCATGGCCGACGACAATTCCAAGGACGACCAGAAGCGCGTGGTCACCCCGGGCCTGGCCGTCCGGTCCGGCGCCAGCCATATTGTGGTGGGCCGGCCCATCCGGGACGCCGCCGATCCGGTCCAGGCCGCAAAGGCCATGGCGCTTGATATTGAGAAAGCGGGTTAGTTCGTTTCGAACCCGATTTCCATCCAACCGAAGCGCTTTCTTAACCTTGATGCTTTTCAGGCCTTATCATCAAAGACACTGGGTCCCCGTTTCCGGGAGTGCTTCTGATGATTGCAAAAAAGCCGCAATCATCCCGCCGCCTCCCTGCACGGGGATGACGGAGAGCGGAGGCTATTGCAGGCAGCAGGTCTTGGATGCATTGCCTTTTTTCAGATGGAAGGCAGCAGCCTCCTTTTTTAAGCATTCCAGAGCCCCAACCATCCGTCATTCCTGCGAACGCAGGAATCCAGCGTCATTATGCTTTTACGCCCGAAAGACGCATACGGCCTTCGAACTTCCTCAGCCTTATCAGCCCGTCATCCCCGCAAGGGCGATCCGCTTTTCAGGATCGGCCGCAAGCGGGGACCCAGCGTCTTCTCTTCACAATTCCATAGGGGTGTGTATGCAACCGAGAAACAAAAAAGGGGAAGACGCCCCATGAAAGCGCGTCTTCCCCTTTGTCTTTTTTTATGCCCTGGCGGATTTAATCCGCGTCCAGGCCGAATTCCGTGTGCAGGATCTGGCAGGCCAGCTCTGCGTATTTTTCCTCCACCACGCAGGAAATGCGGATTTCGGAGGTGGAAATCATCATGATGTTGATGCTTTTGGCAGCCAGGGTGGAGAACATCTTGGCGGCCACGCCGTGGTGGGACTTCATGCCCACGCCGGTCACAGAGACCTTGGCGATGTTGGCGTCTCCGGCCACGGATTCCGCGCCGATTTCCTTGGCGATTTTTTCCACGATGACCAGGGCGTCCTTGTAATCGGTCTTGGGCACCGTAAAGGTGATGTCCGTCATGTTGCTGGCCCGGGTGTTCTGGATAATCATATCCACGGAAATGCCGGCGTCCGCCACGGCGGAAAAGACTTTGGCGGCCACGCCGGGTTCGTCCGGGACCTTGGTTACGGTGATCCTGGCATCCGTCTTTACAAAGGTGACGCCGGCCACCAGCATGCGTTCCATATCTCTATCTTCACAGACTATCATGGTCCCTTCCTCCTCATTAAATGACGAACGCACATGCACAGGCACATTGTGCTTGGCCGCAAATTCCACGGAGCGGATTTGCAGCACCTTGGCCCCCAGGCTGGACATTTCCAGCATGACGTCATGGGTCACGCACTTGAGCTTGCGCGCCTTGGAGACCACGCGGGGATCGGCGGTGTATACCCCGTCCACGTCCGTATAAATTTCGCACGAATCCGCTCCCAGGGCGGCGGCTACGGCCACTGCCGAGGTGTCGGAGCCTCCCCGGCCCAGGGTGGTTATGTTGCCGCAGCCGTCCACTCCCTGGAATCCGGCCACGACCACGATGGCGTTGTCCGCCAGGGCGTCCTTGATGGGGTCCGCCTGGACGTCCAGGATTCTGGCGCTTTGAGCCGCGTTATTGGTCAGGATGCGAACCTGATGGCCCAAAAAGGATTGGGCTTTGTATCCCATTTTTTCCAGGGCTATGGCGAGCAGCGCCACCGTGGTTTGCTCTCCGGTGGCCAGCAAAACGTCCATTTCCCGTTTATTGGGCTTGTCGGAAAGAACCTCGGCCATTTGAATCAGATGGTCCGTCACGCCGCTCATGGCGGACAAAACCACCACCACCTGATTGCCCGCATCATAGGTTTTGGCTACGCGTTTCGCCACCTCCTGAATGCGGACCAGGTCTCCCACTGACGTTCCGCCGTATTTTTGTACTATTAAACCCATGCTTTACCTCGCATTGAAGTCAAAATTTAAAGATTAAGCCCTTTATCAGATTAACCATTGGTTGTCCAGTGGGGTGGAGGAAGATTTTCCTTTTCATCTCCTCAATGGCCGAAATATGGATGAACAGGTCCGGTTTCAGGTCCTCAAAGTCGGACCGGTCCGCCCATTCCACCACAACCACGCTCTGATCGTCCGCCAGGTCAAACAGGCCGATGTCCTCCAGGTCCGCGTCGCCGGTCAGCCGGTACAGGTCGGCGTGCTGAAGCGTCAGACGGGCCGGGTATTCGTTCACAAGGGTGTAAGATGGGCTGGTAATGGGTACGTCTTCAGGAACGCCAAGGCCCCTTGCCAATCCCTGGACAAAGCAGGTCTTGCCTGCTCCCAGGTCTCCCACAAGGGCGATGACGCAGCCTTTCTCCAAGGCTTTTCCAAGCTGCCTCCCCAATGCCTGAGTCTGGGAGGCTGTGTTCGTCTCAAAAGTACGGGAATACTCAGGCATTCTTCCAAACTCCGGCCAGGGCCTTGGGAACCATGCTCATGACGTCCGTGGCAAGGTATCCGGCCGGGGCGATGTTCTCGGCAATCAGGTCGGCTGCAGCGCCGTGGACGAAAACGCCCAGCCTGGTGGAGCGCTCCGGCCCCAGGCCTTGCGCCAGAAATGCGCCGATCAGGCCCGTGAGCACGTCGCCCATGCCGCCGGAAGCCATGCCCGGATTGCCTGTGGGATTGATGCACACCAAGCCGTCCGGGTGCGCAACCACGGTGTTGGCGCCTTTCAAGACCACATGCACCTGGTTCTTTACCGCGAACTCCCGGGCGACCTCGGTCCGGTTCTCCTGGATTCCCTTTGTGCTCAGGCCGGTCAGCCGGGCCATTTCTCCAGGATGAGGCGTGAGGATAACAGGGGAGGGCGCCCTTTTAAGAAGCGTCGGATTTTGGGCTATCAGATTCAGGGCGTCGGCGTCCGCAACCATGGGAACGGGGCATTCCAGAAGCAGGGCTTGCATGAGCTTGCCGGTTTCCTCATGAGTTCCCAGGCCCGGCCCTATGGCCAGGGCGGATTTTCCCGCCAGCAGCTTTTTTATGGCTTCCCGGGCGCTGAGGGCTATCTCGCCGCTCTGGGTCTCCGCTAAGGGCGTGGTCATGGCTTCGATGACCAAACCCTCCAGAATCGGGCACAGGCTTTGAGGCGCGGCCAGGGTCACCAAACCCGCGCCCGCCCGCATGGCGCTCATGGAGGCCATGGCCGCCGCGCCCGTTTTGCCCGGAGATCCGGCAATCACCAGCAGGCGGCCCAGGTCTCCCTTATGGATGTGTTTGGGGCGATCCAGGGCCGGCCCCAGCAATTGGGGGGAAATCAGCCTATGCGCCGCGCCCACCGCCTTGGCAATGGATTTGGGAATGCCGATGTCCACCACGTGGAGCTTGCCGGTCAAGCCCGAACCGGGCATGACCATATGCCCTACCTTGGCGAATCCGAAGGTGGCCGTGGCGTCCGCCTGGATGCACAAGCCGCACCGGCCGCTGTCCGCAAACAGGCCCGAGGCGATGTCCACGGCGAAAACAAAGGCGTTGGAATCGTTAATTATCTGAATGACTTCGCCGTACAGGCCCCGGACCGGCGTGGAAAGCCCGGTGCCTAAAATCGCGTCCACCCACACCCCAAAGCCCTGCATGGCGTGTTGATGCTCGCGGAGAGACTCCTTGTCCGTGATTTCCACCAGGGGCAGGCCCATTTTTTGGACCAAATCCAGATTCGCCTTGGCGTCCCCGGTCAGGTCGCCGGTTTTGCAAAGCAGATAGGCCACTACGTGCACGCCGCGCTCGGCAAGGCAGCGGGCGATGACAAATCCGTCCCCGCCGTTATTGCCTTTACCGCAGGCGACACCCACCTTTTGGGTCCTGATGTCCTGCACGTGCGAGCAAAGAATATCCGTGGCGCCTCGCCCGGCGTTTTCCATTAAAACGCGTCCGGGAATGCCGAATTCCTCTATGGTGCGGCGGTCCATCTCCCGCATTTCTTCCGCTGTTACCAGATACACGATGTCGCCTCCGAGAGCATGTCGCAAAATTCAACGATTGAGATTGGCGAATAAAATCTGAAAACCAGCCTCGAATTAAACCTGACGGGCCAAAGCCATCATTTCCTTGACTGCGGCGTCCAGGCCGATGAACACGGCCCGGCTTACGATGGAATGGCCGATGGAAAACTCCTGGATTTCCTTGACGCCCACAAAATCCTGGATGGAGCGAAAGTCAATGCCGTGTCCGGCGTGGACTTCCATGCCCACTTTCCGGGCGAGGCGCGCCGCTTCCTGGATGGCCGCCATGGCCTTGGGAGAGCGGGATTCGCAAAAATCTCCGGTGTGCAGCTCCACCACGTCGGCGCCGGCTTTATGGGCGGCCTTGATTTGATTCAGATCCGGGTCCACAAACAGGCTGACTTTAATTCCGCCCGCCTGCAAGGTCTTTATGGCGTCTGCCACCGAATCCTTGTGCATAACCACGTCCAGGCCGCCTTCGGTAGTCACTTCCTCGCGTTTTTCAGGCACCAGGGTGGCCTGATGCGGCCGGACTTCCAGGGCGATGCCGATCATTTCAGGCGTGGCCGCCATTTCAAGAATCAACTTGCTTTGAACAATCTGGCGGATGATTCTGACGTCCCGATCCTGGATGTGACGCCGGTCTTCTCGTAAATGAACCACCACTCCGTCAGCCCCGGCCAATTCCACCAAAACGGCCGCAGCCACAGGGTCCGGATAATCCACGCCCCTGGCTTGCCTTAAAGTTGCAACATGGTCCACATTGACTGCCAAACCCGCCATTGCTTATCCCTTTCTATATATTTTTGAATTGTTCAAACAGTTCCGCTTCTTTGGCCTGCATCAAAGCTGTTTCCTCCGGCTCCGCATGGTCGTGGCCGACCAGATGCAAAATTCCGTGGATCAACAATTCCAGAGCCCGGGTGTACAAGTCCACGCCTGCGTCCTCAGCCTCTTTGGCTGCGACGTCCGTGCATATTACAACGTCCCCGATGATTTCCGGATTGATCTCATTGAACGGCCCTTCCGTCATGGGAAAGGCGAGCACGTTGGTGGGGCCTTGTTTGCCGACGTATTCCTCGTGGAGCTCCGCCATGCGGCCGCCGTCCACGATCAGGACCGAGAGTTCGGAGTCAGGACAGCCCAAGGCGTTTAAGACTGCCTGTGCCGCCGTTTCCATTCTGGGGAGGTTTATCTCCATTTTTTGCTGATTGTCCGTTAGCACCGGCATTGGCTTTTTTTCCTTCCCCCTTAGAGGCGGATTCTATGTACTCCACCCTATGGTGGTATATTCCGGATAAAATTTGATTGAAGCTCTTGGCTATCTGATGCAAATCCTTCAAGGTCAGTTCGCATTCGTCCAACTGTCCGTCGGAAAACACATTGTTGATCAACCTTTGCACCAGCCCCTGAATTCGGGCCGGCGTGGGGTTTTCCAAGGTTCTGGAGGCGGCTTCCACAATGTCGGCAAGCATGACCAGGCCCGCTTCCTTGGTCTGGGGCCTGGGGCCGGGATAGCGAAAATCCGCCTCGCTCACGTTTTCTTCGCCCCTAAGCTGCTTGGCTTTTTCGAAAAAATAGCTGATTTTGCTGGTTCCGTGATGCTGCTGAATCGTGTCTGAAATGGCTTTGCCCAGCTTGTACCGGGCTGCCATTTCCACGCCGTCCCTAACATGGGCGATGAGGATCAGGCTGGACATGGAAGGCGCCAGCTTGTCGTGACGGTTTTTGCCGCCCATCTGGTTTTCTATGAAATACAGCGGCTTGTTGATTTTTCCGATGTCGTGGTAATACCCGCAAACCCGGGCCAGAAGCGGATTGGCGCCAATGGCCGTGGCTGCGGCTTCCACCAGACTGCCCACCAGCATGCTATGGTGATAGGTGCCCGGCGCTTCCAGCATGAGCCTGCGCAGGACGGGTTTGTCCAGATTGGCCAGCTCCAGCAGTTTGATGTCCGTGGCGAAGCCGAAGGAAACCTCCACCAAAGGCACGATGCCCGCCGTCAGCACTCCCGCTCCCATGCCGCCGATAAAAGCCATGGACATGTCAATGACCAGAGGCTTTACCGCGGGAGCGCCCGTATAAAGATACAAAGCCGCCACCAGTCCGACGTTCAGCAGCCCGACCTTGGCGCCCGCCTTGATGAAGACGTTGCGCTCCCGGCATTCCTTGGTCCAATAGGCTCCCAGGGTGGAGTTTAAAAAGAAGTATATCCAGGATTCAAAGGGCTTGGCGAACAGGGCCGAGGCGAAAAAGCCCATGGCGATGGCGAAGGGAAGGGCCACGTCCAGGCCCAGGAACAGGCACAGGATCATGGACCCGGCCGCCAGCGGCGCTGCAAAAATGGCCGGAGAGGAAAACGGGGCCGTCCCGGACTCATGGGGAAAAACCGCGGACATGCTTAAGAACAAACGGGCGACCACAAAAAAGCTGAGCAGCACCAGGCATATAAACAGGAACTCCCGGCCTTTTTGCTCCTGCTCCCGGTTGGAAGGCCGCAAATAAACCAGATGAAAGGCGATGAGGAAGAAAAGCACGATAAATCCCATGCCAATGCCCCGGATTACGGTGCGTTGATCGCCTTCCTGCTTGTTCAGGGCGTTGAGCTTTTTAACGTGCTCCGCCGTGACCTTATCGCCGTCCCGCAAAAGCATTTCCCCGGCCTTGATGATGTAATGCGCCTCGGTGACGGCCTCTCTGGCCTCCTGCTTGCGCGCCAGGGTTTCCTGCATGTTCAGGGTGATGTTGGGCTTGATCAGCTTTTGGCAAAGCTCGACGACCAGGTTGATCAGATTCGGGTTGAAGTCCTTGAGAATGGGATCGCCCACAACGCGGACCATGGTGCGGGCTTGTGCGTAGCTGTAAAACTGCTTAAGGCTTTGGACGTAAGCTTCGTTTTTGGATTGCAGGCCCCGAAGCATAATGCCCCGGTTGGCTTCCTCCAGCAGAATTTCCTTGTTGGCCACCACGCCGTTCGCCAGAATCTGGCTGGCTATTTGCGAGATGTGGTTTTCAAGGTTGTGGGAGAAACCGTCCTTAACCAATAGTTGGTAGTTTTCGTCCGTAAGCTCTATGCCCAGCATTTGCTCGAAGGCGGCCTTGTTGTCCGCCAGGACGTCGGGAAGCGGGCGGATGGCCGGCCGGACGGCTTGGGATGCGTCCTGCCCTTCCGTCTCTTGGGACTGGCTGGCTTTCGCAGCCTCCTCCAAAGCCTTGGCGTGATCCGCAATGATTTTACGGGACCCTTCAAAAGCCGCATGCAATTTTTGGATGATTGCATCCCGCATGGCTTCGTCGCGGTCGTAGACCGTCAAAACCGCTTCTGCCGCCTTGCGCCTGTTTTCTTCCGTGGTTTCCGCATCTTCAACAAAAAGGTCCCTGGGCGCCTTGATGTTCTTGGCTGCAATATCCCCGACTTTGTAGGTTCGCGAATTCACCACCAGACTGGGGTAAATCAGCAGAGTGATCAGCACTGCAACCAAAGCCAGCACCCAAAAAACCAGGGAGTTGCTATACGGAGAAATACGGCCCTGAATTCGTTTTGTTAGCCTAGAGAAAAACATGACCTCCTCAACAAAACGCCGGCCTTAAAAAACTCTGGCAAGCCGGCTTTCCTGCTGTTAGCGGCGCACTGGTTTTTCAGCCGCCTTTGTGGCTTCGTGCTTTTCATAAGCCTGGATGATGTCGCACACCAAGCGGTGGCGAACCACATCCCGTTTTCCAAAATATACGAAATCGATCCCGTTTATCCCCTGGAGCAGTCCTTTGACCTCCACCAGGCCCGAACCCTTGGAGTTAGGCAGGTCGATCTGGGTGATGTCCCCGGTAATCACCGCTTTGGAGTGATATCCAATCCGGGTGAGGAACATCTTCATCTGCTCCGAGGTGGTGTTTTGAGCCTCGTCCAGCACAATAAACGAGTCGTTTAACGTGCGGCCCCTCATGAACGCAAGCGGCGCCACTTCAATGACCCCTTTTTCCATCCAGGCTCCGGCTTTTTCAAAGGGAATCATGTCATGAAGCGCATCATACAACGGACGCAGGTAAGGATTCACCTTTTGGGCCAGATCTCCGGGCAAAAAGCCGAGGGCCTCCCCGGCTTCCACCGCCGGACGGGTGAGGACGATCCGGTTCACCTGGCCTTTGGACAAAGCCGATACAGCCATGGCCATGGCCAAATAGGTCTTGCCCGTGCCCGCCGGTCCAACGCCGAAGACGATGTCCGAACGCCTGATGGCCTCTATGTAATCCTTTTGAGCCCGGCTTTTGGGGGTGATGGATCGCTTCTTGGACGTGATATAAACCGTGTCCAGAAAGATGTCCTTGAGCTTCTGGCGATGATCCGTGGATAAAATCCTGACTGCGTGATCCACGTCCGTGTCGTAAATGGGATAGCCTTTGCGAATAAGCCCGTAAAGCTGCCTGAGGACATTCTCCGCCAGTTCAACGGCGATGGGGTCGCCCTGTATGGTGGCCTGATTGCCCCTGGCGTTTATGCGAACCTCCAGGGCCTGGCCTATGCGGATAAGGTGGCTGTTGTGCTGGCCAAAAAGCTGCCTGGCGCAATCGTTTTCGTCGAATTCCAGGACGCTTTCCCGCCTATTTTGTTCTGTTTCCAATGTTTCCATAATTTTAAACTTCCGCTTGCTATTTGCAAGTATGGGGCCGGGCCGATCTTTATGAAGAAGTTAGAAAGCCGCCGGCCGCCAACCTCCTCTTTTCAGAAGTTGGACCCAATATCATACCACCCTGAAAAAGGGAATGCAAACATCTCTTTTGCTTTTGATAAACAGTAAATATTCAGTAGAGTTAAGGGGCAAGATTTTTGTCAAGGGCGGGTGAAATAATACACGCAGCTTTTTCCGATAAACGGGTTGAGCAGTTTGTCCAATGCACGGGTAAGCCACGGTTTTTTCATGATATCCCAGACGAGAAACCGATGGTATAGCCGGACCGCGCGGGCGTCCTCGTTGTCCAGACTCATGGCGCATTTAAGCCACCAATAGGGGGTGTGGAGCGAATGGGCGAAATGGCCGCCCCGGTATTTCATCCCCACGCCCTCGATGAGTTTAAGCAGGGACTTGCGGGTGTATATGCGAATGTGCCCGCCTGGAGTATTGTAATATTGCTCCGAAAGAGTCCAGCAGATCACTTCCGGCGTGTACCTGGGCACGCTCACCGCCAGCACTCCGGTGGGCTTTAGCACCCGCACCAGTTCGGCGGCGGCCTTTTTGTTATTGGGGATGTGCTCCAAAACCTCCGAGCAGATGACCGCGTCGAAAAAATCGTTTTCAAACGGAAGGCAAGTGCAGTCCCCGGAAAAAACCTGCCACGTTCCTCCGCCGCCCATGCCGGCGTCGTCCATGGCGCAAAGCATGCCGCGGGTTTGGGCCACGTCGCTGGGGTTGAGATCCAGGCCCACGGCCGTGATTCCGGGCTGGCAATAGGCCTCGCAGGTATGGCGGCCCTGGCCGCAGCCCACGTCCAGAATCCTGCTTCCCGGCTTCAACTTGAGGCGCTTGAAATCAACGGTAATCACTGATCGCCTCGCGGTACACGTCGGCAGTCTGTTCTGCGGCGTTTTTCCAGGTGAAAAGTTTGTGAACCCGGTCGTATCCGGCCTTGCCGTAAGCCTCGGCCTTTTGGGGATTGTCCAACAGATCTATGATGGCTTTTTCAAGCGCCAGGGGGTCGGCGGGCGGAACCAGAACCCCGGCGTCTCCCACCACCTCGGGCAGCGCGCCGCCGGTGGTGCTGATGACCGGCAGGCCGCAGGCCATGGCCTCTCCGGCGGGAAGCCCGAAGCCCTCGTAAACCGAGGGGACCACGGCAATGGCGGCCCGGGAGAACTGCCTCACAAAGGCGTCGTCGTCCAGGCGGCCGGTGAAGTTTACGATGTCCCCAATGCCCAGTTCGCGCACCAGCTTGACAATGCCGCCGTGCTTTTTGGGCGCTCCTATTACAGTAAGGGTTACATCCCTTTTCTTACGAACCTCATGCACCGCTTTAAGCAGGTGGTACAGCCCCTTGAGCGGCGTGTCCGCGCTGTTAGTCACCAACAGACGGTTTTTTTCCCGCTTTACTCCGTGCATGGGCCTGAAGTGATTGGTGTCAATCCCGTTGGGAACCACCTTGATCTTCTTGGGCCAGACCGGAAACTCCTGGGAGATGTCCTTTTTGCTGGCTTCAGAAACCGTAACCACCCGGGTCATGTGCCGGGATACCCGCTTTTGCATGTCAATGAACGAATACCAGCGATGGATTTTCAGCTTTTTGAAGGGAGAACGCACGGATTGGACGGCCACGTCCCGATCAACCGTAATGGGGTGATGAATAGTAGCCACCGCCGGTAAAAAACGGGTGGCGCCCCATATTCCGTAAGAAAGGCATTGGTTGTCATGTATTACATCGTAATCATTGTGGAATTTAGACAAAAACATATAAGCGCGCACGCCGAAAGTGAACGGCTCGGGATACCCCATGGTAGTCACGCCCATCCATTCGATGAAGTTGATGGGATCCATCAACTCGCCTACGCCGGGCATGCGAAAAGGATCTTCGGCGTTATACAGGTCCAGGTTCTGAAGCTTGTGCAATCCCACCCCATCCACCAATTCAGGGTAAGGAGGGCCCGAAACCACATCCACTTCATGGCCTATGGACTTTAACGCGGAGGAGAGATATTTGACATAAACCCCTTGTCCGCCGCAGTGTGGATTGCTTCGATAGCTAAGCAAGCAGACGCGCAAAGGGCGGTCTCCATGGATGGCTTCCAATTGGCTCTTAGTATGTTTTTTGCTCATTACGCCTTGGCTCTGGAAAATTAAACCGCGGGTCAATAGTGGAAAAACGGGCTACCATTTGCCTTGAACAAAAGCAACTTTTTTTTAACAAGTTTTGTTGGAATATACCATTTGTTCAAAAACACCCATTCCTGTAATTCACTTGTTTCATTGTCTATATTTTCGAAATAAAGCAAAATGAAATCCAGCGGTTGATGGAAAAAAGTCTTGCAAAATTCTAGTAATTGTGTAAACACACATCTGCTTAATACGCTAGGGTTATTAAGCAGAACTCTCGATCTATTTTGGTTGGGGGGCAGCTTGATTTTCATATATATTCAAATGGTTATACCATAAGGAGAGTGAAGGCATGGCACAGGTTTTATCTGACAGGCGGGATGTGCAGTTCGTACTCAACGAACAGCTGCAAATAGGGGATCTTTGCAAAAGCGAGCGCTACGGAGATCTCAACACCAAAACTTTTGACCTTTTCATGAACGAAGCCAGGGCTTTGGCCACCAAGGAACTGCTTCCCACCCGGGAAGAATCAGACCGCGTGGGCGCCACCTGGGACGACGGAAATGTGACCGTTCCTCCTTCCTTTCACAGGGCTTACAAACTGTTCCGCGAAGGGGAATGGCTGACCATCGCCGATGACATCGAGGTAGGCGGCCAGGGCATGCCCCAGGTGTTGGCTTTTGCCTCTCTGGAACTTTTCGCCGCAGCCAACATGGCTTTCTCCATTTACACCATGCTGGGCCACGGCGCCGGCAAGCTGATTGAAGTTTACGGCAGCGAACTGCAAAAGAAAATGTTCTTGGGCAAGGTCTACTCCGGCGAGTGGGGAGGCACCATGTGCCTGACCGAACCCGAAGCAGGCTCCGACGTGGGCGCCCTGACCACCACCGCCGTGAAGAACGAAGACGGCACCTACAACATCACGGGCAACAAGATTTTCATCAGCGCCGCTGACCACGACCTGGTGGATAATGTGGTCCATCCGGTTCTGGCCCGCATTGAAGGCGACCCAGCAGGGACCTCCGGCATCTCCATCTTCCTGGTCCCCAAATACTGGGTGAACGAAGACGGAACCACGGGCGATTACAACAACGTGTACGTGGATCGCATTGAAGAAAAAATGGGCATCCACGCTTCCGCCACCTGCTCCGTGCAGTTCGGCGCCAAGGGCCCCTGCCGCGGCCTGCTGCTGGGCGAAGAACGCAAGGGCATGCGCATCATGTTCCATATGATGAACGAAGAACGCCTGAACGTGGGCGTCCAGGGGTTGGGCAGCGCAAGCGCCGCTTTCCTGCTGGCTCTCAACTACGCTCGCGAGCGCGTACAGGGCAAGGAAATCCTCAAGTCCCGCGATCCCGAAGCCAAAGGCGCGACCATCATCAATCATCCCGACGTTCGCCGCATGCTCATCCAAATGAAGGCTTACGTGGAAGGCCTCAGGAGCCTCAACTACTACACCGGTTACTGCATGGACAAGGTTGTGACTTCCGAGAGCGACGAAGAAAAATCTTTGTATCAGGGCATTGTGGACCTGCTCACCCCCATCTGCAAGGGCTACACCACGGAAAAATCCGTGCTGGTATGCAACGACGCCATCCAGACCTACGGCGGCTACGGCTTCACCAAGGAATATCCCGTGGAGCAACTCGCCCGCGACACCAAGATTCTTACCATTTACGAAGGCACCACCGGCATTCAGGCCGCCGACCTTCTGGGCCGCAAACTCGGCATGCAGAAGGGCCAGGTTTTCATGAAGTTTCTTGAGCAGATCAACGCCACCATCGCCAAGGGCAAGGAACTGGAAGCCACCAAGGCGTTGGCCGAAAATCTGGAAAAAGCGGTCATCAAGTTTTCCGAGACCGCCATGTCCGTCGGCAAAGCCGCCGCTTCCGAAAAAGTGCTGGCCGCTTTCGGTCACGCCACGCCTTTCATGGAAGTCATGGGCGACATCGTCCTGGGTTGGATGCACCTGTGGAGAGCCACCGTGGCAGCCCCCATGGTGGAAAAAGGCAAAAAGGACCTTGCCTTCTACAAAGGGCAAATGGAAACCGCCCGCTACTTTATCAATGTCATGCTGCCCATCACCTTCGGCAAGATGGATTCCATTCTCGCCCTGGACGATGCAGCCGTAGCCATTGACGACGCTTCCTTCGGCGGATAACAGGCAACTTAGTCAGGCAACGCCGGGCCGTTCTGTTTTCAGGGCGGCCCGGTAACCATTTAATCGGAGATAACCAATGGAAACAACACACGAAGTCGTTGCCGCCGCGCCTGTGGAGCAGGTAGCGGGAGCAGCCCATGATCTGATCATCAACCTGCCTGCCCATTCCAGTTTTCTGGGCATTCCGGTATGGTTTTTCGCGCTGGTGATTCCGGCTGTGGCCATCGGCCTGTTCGCCTATATCATGGCCAATCGCATGAAGCCCCTGGTATTGGCCAACCCGGACTTCCGGTTCAACCAGATCCCCGAGCGGGTGTTCCGCCTTGTGAAGTTCGCCATCGGCCAGTGGCGCCAGCCCCGTTACATGACGGCGGGCCTGCTGCATATCTTCATCTTCGCCGGGTTCATGATTCTGTCCGTCAACTCCACCCGTCTGGTGATCTGGGGTCTGGCTCCCGACTTCCAGTTCCCCGGCCTGAACGGAATCGGCGGAACCATCTACCAGTTCATCAAGGAAATCGCAGCCACCCTGGTGCTTGTTTCCTGTATTATCGCAGCCATCCGCCGGGGCATCATCAAGCCCGCGCGCTACGCCGTGCCGCCCGCTCT